>JBGSVU010000355.1:0-3719 GCA_041752775.1 Pirellulaceae bacterium
GCCGTCATTTGCTGAGAGTACTGAAACCGAAGCTTGAGATTTCGAAACTGTCCGGCCAAGTCCTCCAATCGTACGTCAACGAACGTGCGAGAGAAGGCTCCCAGTATTTTGCGGACAAGGAGACCGACGAAATAGGGAAAAAACGAAAACGCCGACTGGTTTCATCAGCAACCATACGAAAAGAGATCGTGACTCTGGGCTCAGTCTGGCGGTGGGGCAACGATCTGGGAATCGTAATCGGTCCGTTTCCCAATCGCGGAATTCGATTTCCGAAAACCGAAGAAAAGCCGCCGTTTCAAACCTGGGCGGAAATCACACGCCAAATCGAACAAGACGAGCTTGGGTTTGACGAGGCAGGAATGCTTTGGAATTGCCTTTACCTGCGAAAGTCGGAGATCGGAGACCTGCTGGAATACGTTCGCTTGAACGCCAAAAACGACTTCATTTACCCGATGCTTGCGTTTGCCGCCTACACTGGAGCCAGGCGAAGTGAACTGTTGCGGTCCAAACGATCCGACTTTGGGGAGCTTCGCTGGGGTCAAACCTGGTTTTCGGTTTTGAAAGGGCGGCGGCCGAATTTTGGTCGTAGTCTTGGCCGAATACAATTGGGGAGCTTCGCTGGGGTCAAACCTGGTTTTCGGTTTTGAAAGGGCGGCGGCCGAATTGTGGTCGTAGTCTTGGTCGAATACAATTGGGATTTGGGTCTCTTTTGCGGCTGTTGGCCGAATTGTTGAGGATTCTCGAGAAAGCACAGCGATCCGGCAGGCTGCTGACCAACTAAAGTGTTACGGGCCGAATTGTGGTCGTAGTTTTGGCCGAATTGTGACTGTAGGGATTTGGGGCTCTTTTGCGGGCCTTTGGCCGATTTGTTGAGAATTCTGGAGAACGCACCGCGATCCGGCAGGTTGCTGGCCAATTGAAGGCTTACTTTCACGGTCCGGAAAGCAGTTGACCTCAATCTCCGGATTGCGAGACTCGGATGACTTCGCTATCTGTCGTGACGCCCCGACTGACCTTTTCGATTCCGTCTGAGCGGAGCAATTTCATGCCTGCCGACTGGGCTGTCTCGCGGATTTCTGCTGCGTTGGCGCTCTGGTGAATCAGCGTGCGGATCGATTCGTTGATGGTCATCAGTTCGAACAGCCCCAGCCTGCCGCGATAACCGGTTTGACGGCAGTTGGCGCAGCTACTCCCCACGAAGGAAAGACCGGAACGGGTACCGTCACCAGAGTCTGGTTGAGCTGCTTCGACCACCGATTTGCACTGGTCGCAGATTCTGCGAACCAGCCGCTGGGCCAATACGCCGATCACACTGCTGGATACCAAAAGCGGTTCGATGCCGAGTTCCAATAAACGGGTTACGGCACTGGCCGCGTCGTTGGTACTGCGATGAGGCTGGCACCCTTTCAGGGTGCACGGTTAACGGGGTTGTGCTTTCCGTGGGTGTCGCTGCGCTCAACCCACGGCTAATAGCTGCAAACCCCTGTCGGGGTAATTTCCTGCTATCGCGACCTGCCGGGGTAAACTTCTGGTATCGCGACCTGTCGCGACCTGCTGGGGTAACGCAACCAGCCGGGGTAGTATCCTGTTGTCGCGACCTGTCGGGGTAATTTCCTGTTGTCGCGACCTGTGTGGTGCGATGCGGTCCGTGGTTGTCGCCGGTCTCGGGTTTTTCGTTCGATCGACTGAAGCGTATCGACAATGTCAGAGACCATCACATTCTTGAGAGTTTAAAACGAATGGGAGAATGTTCGTCTTTGGTCATTGGCCGGTCGAGTTGCTGCCTGAGTTGTTCAATTCGCTTGTGGATTTCAGGTCGGGCCGACACAACGAGCTGGTTGGATTGGGTATCCACCGTGCCATTGTAGGCTCTGGTTCTGGAAGCGCAGCCAAGTCGGCCGCTGAGAGACTGAGCGGTTTTACTGAATTGTCAGGCCCGGCCGGGTGCTTTGCAGTTTCTGTCTGCCGGCCGGTGTCAGGCGAGTGCCGGCCAGACTGACTGAGGTCAGCGCCGGGAGAGCTGCCAGAACCGGGATCGACGCGTCCGTGATCCGGGTGTTGTTCAACGACAGGCTGGTCATCGCTCCGCACCCCGTCAATTCGCCGAGGGTCGCATCATCCAGATCGCTTCCTGAAAAATCAATTTCCTCCAGCCGGTCGAGCTGTTTCAGCTGCTTCAGGGCTCCCCGGCCGATCCTGCCGTGGGACAAAAACAGCTGTCTCAACTGGTCACATCCGCCAAGTCGTTCCATTCTGCCGGCTGTCACCTCCATTCCGCTCAGATCCAGCCAGACCAGATTCCGGCAACGGCCGAGGGATTCCATGGCGTCGTCATCGAGGTTGGCGACCGGCAGCGCCAGTTCCGTCACCGCTTCCGGCGCCAGCAGAAAATCGCGCACCTGAGCCGAATCGACTCGCAGAAAATCCCCATAACGACTGTCGATTTCAGCCAGTCCGAGGCCCACCATTTTTTCAAATGCTTCGTTCTTCACTTTTCCGGCATACAGCGTTCGCAAAAAATCGACCAGCCCTGCGCGATACCGGCCCCCGTCCGCGGTCATCAACATCTGCGTCACTCCCGCCGACTGGCTGTAAAGGTTGCGCAGATCCGGCCGGGCCTGGAATTGGGCCAGCGGCAGCGAGGAAATTTCTGAAACCGGCACGTAGAAATCCTCGCGCAACTTCCTGATCCGGCTGAACTGCAACCGCGATGCGTCGAATCCACCAAGCGTCACATGGCTGCCAAAATCCTGAAGCGATTCCATGTACATCGCAATTCCCTCGCCCAGCCACAACCAGCCCTGGTCAAAAACACCCGGCCTGGCCCGCACTGATTCCTGAAAAAACTGGTGCGTCAACTCGTGGCGCCAGGTGCTGGTCACCGACGCCTGGTCGCTGACATAAAAAAAAGAAATCTTCTGCTGGTCGCTGTAGTATCCGGTGGAATGTTCGATCCCGGGGACCCGCTGCTGCAGTTGCCGAACATAACTTTCCTTGTCGGCGAAGAGAACGATTTCGAAGCGGCGGCTGTTGCGTTTGGGCGTCGACCCGCCCAGCGTTTTGGCCAGCCGCTGCGAATCATTCCAGAAGTCAAAAAAAACCTGTTGCCAGACCCAGCGCCAGCGTTCGGCACTCTCAGCCAGTTCCACCGTGGATGCCTGACCGGCGATCGACGAAATTGTGAAATGGTCCGTGCTGACTTCGATCCACGACCCGGATGGCCAATTCATGACGGGATGATTGCGGGACGCCTGGCGCACGCGCAACTTTTCGCCATAGACCTGCCAGTCCCCGGGCTTTCCGCGATGCCCCAGAAAAGTCCGGACTTCTTCCGCGTCGGGATTCCAGAAGAGCGCTTCATGCAGGACCTGCCAGACTGCAGCGCCCGGCCCGTCGCCGACATGCTGTTTGGCCAGAACCACCAGTTGTGCCGCGTAGCGGACCCGGGAGTCATCGATTCGTTCGGCAAAATCAGCTTTCAGCCCGCTCGCGTTTTTCCATGCCGATTCGGGCAAAAAAATGTATTGCCGCCCCGGGTCGCGATCGCGCGTCAGTCGCACCAGGCTCAACGCCGCCCCGGCTTCGTCGTTCCAGCCCCGCTCCCCAAAGTCGTAGGCGATCGCCGCGAGCTCATCACCAAAAGCGGTCCGGATCCGCGCCAGCGATTCGTCCAGCGAAGCCCCGGCAGAATCGCCCGCAGAAGCCTCCGGCGGCGCTGC
>JBGSVU010000356.1:0-12826 GCA_041752775.1 Pirellulaceae bacterium
CTGGATTCAGTCCATGCCAGTTGCAAATGTACCCTGCCGTCGATCCTGACACCGGTGGTCAAGCCGGGAGAAACCGCCCGGATTCTTGCGGCCTTTGATACCCGCGGCTTCGACGGCCAGCGCGGTGCGACGGTCAGCGTCCGGGTTCGCAAAAACCAGCCCTACACCGAATCGGCAGAGTTGTTGTTGTCCGTCAAGGGGATGATCCGGCGCGATGTGGTCATGGACCCCGGTTCATTTGACCTCGGAACGATGCGGGCGGGTGCCAACGGCGCCCGAACGGTGATGGTCAAATACGCGGGCAATCCGCAATGGTCGATTACCGACGCCAAGGTCTCCAGTGACAAGTTCAAAGTCACGGTGTCCGAGGTGATGCGGGACGCCAGCCGCAACCGGGTGGACTATCAAATCACGATCGAATCGGGTGAGGATCTGCCCAAGGGAGACATCAACGAACAGATCACCCTGGTGACCAACGACACCAACATGCCGACGTTTACGATTCCCGTTCAGGGCCGGGTGAGCATGGGGATCGAGGCCGCGGATATCAAACTGGGCCAGCTGGAACAGGGCTCCAAAGTCGAGAGAAAACTGCTGGTCAAAGGCGAATCGGCGTTTGGAATTCTGGGAATCCAGTCCGACGTGGCCTCCATTCAGTTCCAGCCGCTGGACAACGTTTACCGCAACATGCACATGCTTGGGTACCGGTTGAACACGGACCGGCCAGGCGAAGTTTCGGGGACGGTCCGGTTGCGGACGACGGACCAGAACCAGCCGGAAGTCGTGCTGGAACTGTCCGCTGACATCGTGCCATCGACCTTCGCCCGCGAAGCCGACGGAAAAATTGTCTCGGACCGGAAGTGAAACCAGTAGAACAATTGTCCCTGGTGGTCCGTCAAGGTCAGGAATTAAGCTTGGCTGATTAAAGTTGACTCGATTTGTACGATGGACGTCCTCGTCCGTCGGAAACTGCGAGATTCAACGTTATCGGACCACTCAAGCCAGTGGTTCAACACAAAAATTCAGACCTGTGCGGGTCTGTTGCGCGAGGCCGGAAGGTGCAGACCTTCCGGCCTTTTTCGATTCATGAAACACTGTCCATCTTTCCTGGTTTTTTTACCAAACGGCCCAAATCCGGGAGCAATCACCGCATCCAGACTGCCGATGCATCGGTCTGGGTCTTGTAATACTCGATCGATTTCGCCAGCCCCTCGACCAGTGACACCGCTGGGCGATAGCCCAGTTCCCGCACCGCCCGGCTGATGTCGGACAGACTGTCGCGAACGTCGCCCTGTCGGGCTGCCTGGAACTCGATCCCGCTTTCCACGCCGAGCAGTTCCTGCAGGTGCCGCAACAGATCGTTCAGCGTCGTGGCCCTGCCGTCCGCCAAATTGTAAGTCCTGCCGGCAATGCCCGGGACCGTCATCGCCAGCAGGTTTCCCTGAACGACGTTGCCGACAAAAGTAAAATCGCGCGACTGGTTGCCGTCGCCGAACACGACCGGGCGCTGGCCGCTGAGCAGCCGGGTAATGAACAGCGGAATCACCGCGGAATAGGGGCTGTTCGGATCCTGACGTGGACCGAACACATTGAAATACCGCAGCACGACGGTTTCCAGCCCGAAGGAGTGCCACCAGGCTTCGCAATACTTTTCACCTGCCAGTTTGGCCACCGCATAGGGCGAGATTGTCATCAGCGAATCGGACTCGCGTTTGGCCGAATAGGGCGTGTCGCCATAACAGCTGCTGGACCCGGCATACACCACGCGGCGAACTCCCGCCCGCTGGGCCTGCTGCAGTAGGTTCAGTGTCCCGGTCGCACACGCCGTGTGTACGTCCATCGGGCGTTCCAGGGAAAGGGGGACGCGGGCCAGCGCGGCCTGATGGATGATGCAGTCCGCCCCCTGAATCGCAGCGGCCGTCAGTTTCGGATCGCAGATGTCGCCTTCGACAAACTCGATGACACCGCGATGCTGGGCAAAATTGTCCGCGTTGCCGGTACAAAGATTGTCGATCACCGTGACGCGGTATCCCTGAACCACGAGGGCATCAACGATATGGGAGCCGATGAAGCCGGCTCCACCTGTGACAACGACTTTTTTTTTCATGTTCTGTTTCTGGCGAGGGGCGGTTCACGGTTGGAAACGGCGGTCGCGGCTCCCTGGAACTCAGGCAACCCGGGCCGCGCTGGTTTTGATTGCCGGGCCGGTAACGACGGGAACGCACCCCAACACGCGGCAACCGGACGCACGCAACTCGCGAATGGCGGCCTGGGCGATGGAGCGGCTGGTGTTCTGGGCATCCAGAGTCAGGCAGGTTCCATCGCACAAGTTGGACCACAGGTGCAGGCTGTTGTCAAACGCCGTCCCGGTGGTCACCAATACGAATCCGTAGTCCTCACCCATTTCCAGGACGTTTTTCCGCCAGACGCCTTCAACAAAACTGCTGGGTCCGGTGAAACGCAGTTTTTGCGTTCCGCAGACCAGCATGTCGACCTGCGAAACGCTGGTTTTCGTCAGCAGCCGGGACCAGGGAAACATGGCGCGCAACATTTCCCGGGTGCCCGAGACCTTTTCCAGGCCCAGCGTTCGGGTCAACGCTCCAAACTCCAGATCACTGTCGATCAACAGGACTCTTTTGCCGGTCGCAACAGCCAGTTCCCGCGCCAGGGTTGCCGCCGTTCTGCCGCTGCGGAGCGGGGCATCGACATCACAAAAAAGAAAAACGCCGGGACCAGGGTGCCGCGCCCGCTGGACAAACGACTTGATCAGCGACTGGCAATCAATCCGGCAGGCGGCGATTTCCCCGGTCAACACGGCCTGAACCGCCGACTCGGACAGGTTGATTTCGGTGCGGGCAGGTTTCGACGATTCCATCCGTGGCGATTCCAGACGGTCGTTTTCACCACCGACTAAACCAGCGAACGTGGCGTCGTCCGGTTGGGCGATGTTCCGGTCGACAAGGGGGAAGTCTGATATTTCCGGACCGGAACCCGCATCGCCTGTTTCACGCGCAACTGAATCGGACCACTCCGAATCGGACCCTTCCAAACCCGGCCACTCTGAATCGGAACCTTCGGGGGATTGGGGTTCGGCGGTCGAATCGTCTCCGACATTTTCAAAAACGATGACTTCTTCGTTCGCCAGGGTTACGTCCGGTTTTGCGGATTCCGCCTGGGGCGCAAAAAACGAGTTGTCAATTCGCTGGAACATCTCGTCAAGTTGGTGGGGCTGGAAATCGTGCAGCGTATTGTCGGCGGCGGGATGAATCTGTACGGCGTCGAACTTCGGCTGGGCCGGCCCGGAGACAGGTTCGGCAACCCGTTTGGCAACAGGTTCAGCGGGCTGTGGGGATGCTGCTGGTTCGGGTTGTTGATTCCGGAGAGTTCGTCCGCGGGTAACCGGACCGGCGGTGGCATCCGCTGTGGGCGTGGATTCTGAGGGTCTCGATTCTGAAGGTGTCGATACTTGCGGCGCTGCATCGCGGAAATCGGGCAGGCTGAAGACGCAGGTTTCGACGACCAGTGGACCGTTCCCCTGCTCATCCGGCAGATCCGCAGGCATGTCGGCAGGTGTCAGCGCTGCCGCTGCCTGGTTGAATTTGATTTCGGCGTCATTCATCGTTCACTTGCCTGCGATAATGGAGGCCTGCAGCTGTTACCTGACTGGATTCCCGTTGTCTGCCGGCTTCGCTGTTGCGGTACGGTGTGGTCGCGGGACCTGTCACAGATACTTTGCGACGGCGACTGGAATTCGTTTTCAATTGGGTTCGTCCCGCAGTTGTGCGAACAATTGGCGATAGTCCATGCGAACGGCACGTGCGGCATGGGGGCCACGCAATCCGCCCGGTCTGGAATCGTCCTGCGTTTCCCCGGCAGCGGCTTCCGGCAGCGGACTGGGGTCAAAACATGTTTCCTCTTTGGTCAGCAGAATGTCGCGGTCATCGTCGGGGGTTCGGGATTTGTTTGCCTTGCTCGCCCTGGCCTTGATGGGGATGGTTGGCAATTCGCGTGCGAGGTCTTCGTCGAAGGTTCTCGTTTCGATCAAGTCACTGTTTGCGCACGGGACGGTGGACTGTCCTTCGGCTGTCGCATCAACAGTTTCCTGATGCGGGCACAAATCGTGGCCGTCGGGGGCGTCGAGAGTTGTGTCCTGGTGTTCAAAAACAGGCAAATCGCCTCGCAGCTCCAGGTGAATCGGGGGCTCGACAGGATTGGAACCCTGGTTGCCGTAGATCGTGGAAACCAGATCGCTACTGCCGTTTTCGCTTGCCGCACCAATTGTCTGTTCACCTGACATGGCTGATGTTGCCGCAGCGGCTTTTTTCGGGACAGACTTTTTTCCGACCGGTTGTTCGCTGGCGAAAGGTTCGGCGAAAGGATTGGAGCGGGAACCTGCCGGAACAGTATTTCGCGCCGTGGGGCCGCCAAAATTCAGTTGCGCGACTTGCGGGTCATCGGTCGGGACAGCTGTTTTTCCGGGGCCTGCGACGTCATCACTGGTGTTGCCTGGTTCGTCATCCAGTCCACCAAATTCGACAGAGTCCATTTCCATCACCGGGCCGGAGGAGTTGCCACCGGTTGGCTGGACGGCGGCCACAACGGACTGGCGCGGCAGATTCTGGATGTCGCACCATGCATTGCGGACCATTTCTGCCGCAACCATTTTTCCGTTGGACGCGACGAGGGACACCAGACACTGGTCACACAACTGGTTGACCAGTCGGGGAATGCCGCCTGTGGTCGTCGCGATTTCTTTCAGTGCCGTTTCATCAAAGTACTCGCGCTGGCCGCCGCCGGAACGCAGCAGGTGTTGGCGGACGTACGCCGCTGTTTCTTCGCGCGTCATCGGTTTCAGGTAACAGCGACAGACGATGCGCTGGTTGAAGGTGTCGAGGTCGGTGTGGTTCAGGTGCTCTTCCAGCCGGGACGTACCGGCCAGAATCAGATGACAGCGGCCCTGATTCCGCGCTGCGGATTCGGCAATAATCCGCAGTTCGTCCAGCAAATCAGTTGGCAGATTGTGGGCTTCGTCGATCAGCAACAGCACATCGCGGCCATGCTGGCCGCAGACGCTGCGAAAGTGCTGGATCAGCAACAGGCGCAAGTCGCTGTCCGGCATGTCCCGGCTGGAGACGTTGCATTCAAACAGCATTCGCTGCAACACGTCGCGCCGCGTATCGAGTCGCGAACACGTGATCTGGACGATCTCGGGGTTTTGGTCGCTGCAGTGCCGGGCGATCATTTCCAGCGTCATGGTCTTGCCTGTGCCAGCTGCACCGACAATGACCGATATGCCCATCCCGCGCTGCACGACGCTGCATGTTTGCTGAATGACACTGCCGGCGTTGCCGACATCGCACCAGTGCTGGACACAAAGTGCCGTGGTGAAGGGACGCTGTTTCAGTTGCAGGTTCTTCTCGTACATTTTCTTTCCGGTTCAGACGTGTTCGCTGAATTGAAAATTTGAAACGGGCGTGTTCGTGAGGCAATGGTGCTCAGGTGCGATCAACAGGACCAACCACCGGGGATTTGGGGTTCCGGCGGGACAGGCAGTCCATCGTACCTTTCGGGTTGTCAAAGTTTCCGGTGAATGTGGGCCTGCAGGACGGGCGGCGTTAACCCATCGCGCGAACGGTCCACAGGATCCGGGCGAGGGCGTGCAGCGGGTTCTGAAACAGCGTCTCGCGGATCTCTCCACTTGTTACCGCCATCACCAGAACAGCCAGCAGGGTAGTAAAGACCACCAACTCATTCAATTTCAATATTCGCATCGACCAGTGACGACCGACGTTGTTGAGGGATCCGGAATCTCCACGAATCTGCCCCAATACCGGCACGCCCAGCGATTTTTCGATTTCTTCTGGTGATCCCAGTCCTGGATCATGGCTGTTGACATCAATTCCCGATGCCAGCACGCATCCGATTGCCAGTGCAGCGGCCACCGACAGCAGCAACCATTCCCGTTGCGATGTCAACCCAAACGGGAACTGGACCGTGCGGGAGCGGCTGACCGTTCGCAGGGTCGGCCGGGCCTCGACGGCCGGCGGCGTGTTGACGAATTCGTCCAGCGGCTGCATGGTTTCGTTCCATCCCTTTTCAATCTCGGCAAAGGTCTGGGACAGCTGGCTGACCGGAATCTGAGTGAAACGGTCGCGCCACTCCGCGGTGATTTTTTCGGCGGCCGGGTTCAGCTTGCCGGCTCCTGGAGGCGGCGAAAAACTGGCTTGCATGAACGGGTTGGTTTCAATGGCGCCTGTGGGACGTTTTTCTGCCAGTTGTTCGCCGGTCGGTGCCGACGATTCCGCGAGGGTCAGAACCTGGTCGGCGATACCGGCAATCCGGTCGTTGACTTCATGCAGCTGTTCATTGGCCCGGACGAGCATTTCCGCACGGCGCTGTTTGAGCGAGTCCAGCTGGGTTCTGGCGAGCACCTCGACGACAGGTTGAACTGTGGTGGTAGCGCGGATCGTAATGGTGTCACTGACGGCAGCCAGGAATGTCTCGACCAGTTCCGATTCCTGAACGCGGCCTTTGCCCGAAAGTGCGACGGTCAACCGCAGGGAACCATTGACACCGTCAGGTGTGACGGCAAAGGACATCCTCTGACGCAAACCGTCCAGTTCCGCAGCGGTCCACGCCGGCGGCGTCTCTGGCGATTGCCCCTCAGCTGGCGGGCGGGAGTGGTTGCGGGCGATTTCTGCCACGATTCGGGTCAACGAATCGTCCTGCGCCGTTTCACGAATCGCCCGCGAAATTGTCGCGGCGGCTGAATCAAGACTGACGGTGGCGTCTTTCAGCGGTGTGACGTCCACATACCCCAGCGTGCGATATTCCCGAACCCGCAGCGACATGACGATGGCAATGACAGTCACGATGGCGACAGTGTTGACGGCGATCGCGTAAAGGAAGCGAAACCGGCGAATCCGTTCGACGGCGGGATGTTGCGGCAATTGGCTGGAAACGACCGAGGACATCGGCAATTCGCTTTCGAAATTCAGGAATTCAACGAGGCTGCCCGGAAACATCCGCCGCGACCGGCAGGATCGCTGCGGCGCCGTAGTCGGCGCGCTGGCGCCTGGTGCTCCCTGTTCAGAAAATCGGAAAGACAGAATAGGCAACTTGAGACGATTTTGCCGGTTTTAACGATTTTGCGGGCTGGCGCCGGTTCCCGGTTGTTCAATCAGGGCGCGCACCGCCGGAGCGAAGAATTTTCGGAAAACAGGCCGCGAGGGTGAATTGGGTCGTTAACTGTCAGCATCCGACTCAAATGATGCGGCGGATTCCGTTGTGATCCGGGCGGTTTGTTTCCGGACACCTTCGACTGCGGTCTGACCGGCCGGACGAACGGCGACGATGGTTTCAAAGATCCCCCGCTGGACTTCTTCGCCACGCTGGTTGACCAGTACCAGAACCCAGGCGATTTTTCCGGACCGTCTGCCATTCTGCAGGCGGTCCAGAACCGTCGTCTGGACACTGACCGTATCGCCAATATGGACGGGTTTCAGAAACTCCCAGTCGCGGACGGCGACAAACGCCAGAGTCTGCATGCGCGGGTAGTTGCTGCCCAGTCCCGCTGCCCAGCTGATTCCCAGCAAACCGTGTGCGATCGGCTTGCGGTAGATCGACTGGGCGGCAAAAACGGAGTCGACATGCAGAGGGTTGAAATCGCCCGTAGCGCAGGCAAACGCCACGATATCCGATTCAGTGACAGTCCTTCCTGTGCTGGACCAGGTTTGTCCGACGGCGACATCGTCGAAATAAAGAGCATGCTCTGACATCTACAGAATAACAGCACCGATTCCAGTTGATCGTATGGCTGGGCTGCGGAAAATTTGCCTCTTTCCCGTCGCAACTCGACAGTGCGAACCAGTTCCTTTTTCCATTCAGTCGGAGTGGAGGGATTCGAACCCCCGACCCTCTGGTCCCAAACCAGATGCGCTAGCCAGACTGCGCTACACTCCGAGACTTTTCCGGAACGACCCCTGACGGCTTCGCCCCACGGAACCGACTATGCTAACGAGACAAGAGACTTTGGGCAATGCGGAATGGTTCGCATGGCGGTCAATTTTGCTGTTCTGCCAGGGATCGGAGCCACCCGGTTTGTACGATGGACGTCCTCGTCTGTCGAAAACTGCGAGATTCGACGGACGAGGACGTCCATCGTACCCTAAAACTGGATTTTGACGGACCACTAGTCCACCGGCCATTCTGCCGCATCCGGTCTTGGGTTACCCGGTCCGCAGCTGGCCCGACCGCCCGGTCAAATCGTCAAAAATCCTCTGGAATTCGTCATGATCCGAGAATTTGATGGTGATGGAACCGCGCCCTCCCCGACCCGATTTGACCCGGACCAGGGTGCCAAGAGCCAGTTTCAGGTCCCGCTCGAGGGCTTCGATGTTGTGGTCGCGTTTGTTGCGGGATGCAGCCGGTTTTTGAAAGGGGACTGTGGGTGATTCTTCGGCCTGAATTCGTTCGGCGACCATCCGTTCGGTTTCGCGAACGCTAATGCCCTCCTCCATGATCTGCTGGGCAAACTGGATTTGCAGTGCTTCATCGCCCAGTGGCAGCAGGGAGCGGGCATGGCCGGCACTCAGCTCGCCTTTTTGCAGCGATTCCTGGACGGCGCGGGGCAGCTCCAACAACCTCATCAGGTTGGCGATCGTGCTGCGGTCAATCTTCAGTCGCTGGGCCAGATCTTCCTGGGTGCAACGGTGCTCGTCGAGGTAACGGCGAAACGACAGGCCTTTCTCAATTGCGTTCAGGTCTTTCCGCTGCAGATTTTCGACAATGGCCAATTCGGCCACCAGGCGGTCGTCGGCCACCCGGACTCGCGCCGGTATGGTGGTCCATCCGGCCAGGATCGCTGCACGCAACCGGCGTTCTCCGCTGATCAACTGGTAACGCCCGTTGATCTGCCGCACCAGAATCGGCTGCAGGATGTCATGATCCTTCAGGCTTTCGGCCAGTGAGGCGATTTCCGATTCGCTGAATTCACGGCGGGGCTGGAATGGGTTCTCTTCGATTTCGTGAACATTCAGGCGCAGCATGTCGCTGGTCGAATGGTCGGCGGCGACCGAACTGGCGCCCGAAGATTCGTCGCCAGGTACGGATTCGAACGCGATTTCATCCGTGCTGGCGCCGAGCAGCGCTTCCAGCCCGCGGCCCAGCCGTTTCTTCTTCGGTAAATTATTCATCTGCTAGCAGCTCCATTGCCAATTCGGTATAAGCCCGCGCGCCACGCGATCGCGGGGCATAGTCCAGCACGCTCTGGCCGTGACTGGGTGCTTCGCTCAGCGAGACGTCGCGGGGGATCACAGTGTCAAAAACGATTTCACCAAAAAACTCGCGAACCTGCTGGTCGACTTCCTGGGTGATTTCCAGCTGGTGGTCGTACATCGTCAACAGGATTCCAGCAAAACCCAGATTGGCATTCCCGCCGCGCATCACGTCGCGAATGATCTCGATCATCTGGGCCAGCCCTTCCATTGCAAAATACTCGCACTGGATCGGCATCAATACCTGGTCGCCCGCCGCCAGCGCGGTGCGGGTCAGCTGGCCAAGCGACGGCGGCAGGTCAACGACGACAAAATTGAACGCTCCGGTTCCCTCACGCATGTGGTGAATCACCCGGCTGGCGGTTTCGCCCTCGGCGTTGGCCAAGTGGTCAATGTCGCGGAACGACCGGCTGCCTGGCAGCAGGTTCAAATGGGATTGCTCCAGCCGGCGAACCGATTCGGCCACCGGTTCCATTCTGGCCAGGGGGTGCGAGGCCAGCGGTTGTTGCCCCAGCCCGCTGGTTGCATTGCATTGCGGGTCCATGTCGATCAGCAAAGTCTCCCGGCCGGCCAGCGCCAAAGTCCGTGCCAGATTGATCGCCGTGGTGGTTTTCCCCACGCCGCCTTTCTGGTTCGCAATGCAAATGGTCGTTGACATGCAGACCACGTTTACCAATTCGCGCGACAATGCGGAATGTCAATTGGATGAAACCAGTTCCACGGGAAACTCCGCGCCAATCACCCAAAACTCCCGGTTTCACGGGAAACCGATGGCCAACCGACAGCAACCGTCCACCCACCAGCAGAGATCGATGGAGTTTGGGCCATCATTTCCGTGTCGGGTTTCAGTCGCTTTTTTGATTTCTCCTCACTGACGTGTCGGGTTTCCGGCACTTTTTGATTGCCCCTCACTGACGTGTCGGGTTTCCAGTCCCTTTTTTGAGTGTCCCTCACATGCGTGTCGGCTTAACGGCACTTTTTTGAGTGCCCCTCACCTACTTTTTGGGTTTTCCAGTTCTGTGAGAAGTGAGGCATGGACCTCCCCAAAATCAGGTCTGGCGTCATTTCCCGCTAGCGACACCATCGGCCAGATTTGATTCAGGTCTGTCGATGGTCGATACCCTTTGTATGGATTGTGCGGACTCTGCCTGATTTGACGGCGGACCAGCGAGCTGAACCCAGCCGACCAAGTGCGGAACGTCATGCCGAAGAAAATTTCCCAATGCCCGCCTCGACCGATTCGCAGACTCCTGCGACCTGCAGCCCGGGCGGCCATTACCGCAGGGCTCGTTTTTGGGCCGACCCTGCTGGCGCCCACTGCTTGCTGGGCCCAGGTCCACCGCCCACCGTCGACGGCTCCCGAGGAAGTCACCCATTACTCTGCCGTACCTGCCGTTGGGATGAATCACGACCGGGGTGCCGGGGATGAGTTGTTTGCGTTGGCCTCGGGACACTACGAGCGAACCGAATGGCCGGAAGCTGTAGAAAAATTCCAGGCGTTCATTACTGTCGCTCCCGCTGACCATCGAATTGGTTCTGCCTGGTTCTTTACCGGGGAAGCACTGCTGCAGATGGGGCAGTTCACCCAGTCCCGCTCTGCATTCCAGTATTTTCTCCGCTCCGGGTCACGACCGGAACTGGTTGAAAAATCACAATTCCGTATTGCCGAGATTGCATCGCGGACTGCCGATCCCCAGGCAGTGCCTCTGCTGGAAAACTTCCTCCGGACTCATACGCAGTCCGAATGGCGAGAGTTCGCGTTATATTACCTTGGCCACCAGAGACTGGCCCGCAACGAACCCCAACTGGCCCGCCGGGTTCTGGAGACGGCGCTGGCAGAGTATCCGGCCAGCACCATGCGGCAAGACAATTTGCTGGGTGTGGGAATCGCCGCCCGATCGATGGGCGATCTTGATACGGCGCGGGAGCATTTTTCCACCCTGCAACACGAAGCTTTGGGCGATTTGCGGTATGGAGCGATGTTGCAGCTGGCGGGGGTGCTGGTTTTGCAGGAGGAATTCCAGTCGGCCCAGACGCTGCTGACTGAACTGACGGCCGTCGATGACCTGCCCGAACCTTTGTTGGGCGAAACCTGGCTGTTGGCCGGTACCTGCAATGCCCACTTCGAACACCACGATGCAGCGATCGACTGCTTTCGGACTGCGATCGGGCTGGCCAGCGACGAAGATCTCGCTGCGGTCAGCACCTGGCAGTTGTCGCTAGCACTCGCCAGGGCCGGCGATATGGAAGGTGCTAGCGGGCAACTGCAATCACTTACGCGCAACTGGCCGCGGCACCGGCTGGCGCTGCCCGCCGCCCGGTCGCTGGTTGAAAACGCTTTTCAAAGCAAAAACTGGCAGAAGACGGTTGAATTCGCCCATGACTGCCCGATCGACCGATTGCCGTCAGGCGAGGCCACGCGCGTGGTGGAAATGCGGGGTCGAGCCGAATATGAGTTAAAAAACTACGAGAGCTGTCTGGAGACGTTCCAAACTCTGCTCGCCGGGACCCCGGAGATTTCCCCATCCAGTCGCGCGATTTGGAATTATTTTGCCGGCAATTGTCAGATTGGAATGGGGCGACTGGCCGAGGCTGCCAGGGCGCTGAGTGCGATCGACCTGGCGGATCTGCAACCGGAACTGGTTCCTGCCTGCCGTATGGCGTTCGGTTCGGCGCTGCTGGGATCGAATCGGGCGGCCGAGTCCATACCGCTTTTTCGAAGTGTGCTGCAGTCCACCACCGAAAGCGAGTTGCTCGATCACGCACGCAACAACCTGATGATTGCGATGGTGACCAGTGGCGATCTGCCAGGTGTGTCGGAACTGCTAGAGGAGTGGTGGCTGGCCTCGGGCGAATCCGAACTGGCGACTGGAGTGCTGCGTCGGGCAGCGGAACTGGCGGTGGCCAAAGGTGACGAGGCGCTGGGCCAGAAATGCTACGAGTATCTGTCTGCCGCCAAATCGATGCCAGTCGATGCCCGGGCCGAATCTCTTGCTTCACTGGGATGGATCGCGTATCAGAAAGGCGAAGACGACCGGGCGCTGAAATATTTTGAGCAGTTGTCGCGGGATTTTCCAAACTCCGACCAGGCAGGCAGCAGCTGGATGGCAATGGGGGAAATCCACGAGCGGCGTGAGAGCTGGGAAACCGCGTCGTGGATGTACGGCTATGCGGCGACGAACGCTACCGACGAGACCATTCGCACCACGGCAATGTTCAAACAGGCAGTCATGTTGCGCAAGATCGGAACCCTGATGTCGGCGGCCCGCGGCGGTGAACTGCTGCTGGAACTGGAGAAGATTCCGAAACACAAGATTCCTGCAGACCAGCTGGAATACGAACTCGCATGGTTCGACATCCATTGTGGGCGGAAGGAAATTGCCCTCCAGCGTTTCACAACCATCGCGGGCAGGTTCCCCGACAGTCCGGTTTGGCCCGATGCAGCACTGCGTGTCGCCCAGTCCCAAATGCAGAGCGGCGAACATGAGGCCGCGGAAAAACTGCTTGCGAGAATTGTGTCCAGTGGCGGTTCAACCGCCGAGATCGCGGCG
>JBGSVU010000357.1:0-7531 GCA_041752775.1 Pirellulaceae bacterium
GTGATGCCGTGATCGAGATCCTTCCCGTCGGCATAGAAAACCGGGGCGGGCGACTGAAAGGCGGCGAAGCGATGAAGCTGGTCAGCGTGCGGCGAAACCCGATGGAAATCGTCGATGTGGCCCTGAACCTCGAAAACGACATCGCCGACACACTGGCCGCAATCCGGCTGGCTGGTTTTTCCATCCAGGATGCAGGCCTCGGAGTCCGCGACCTGACCGCCCGCGTCGAGGGGGCCCTCGGTGAAGACGGCGGGGAATTCCGCACGCTGCTGACGAACTTTCGCGAGACCAGCGACAAGGCGAAAACCGCCCTGGACAACTTCAACCGGATTTTTGAGGGAATCAATGATGTTGTCGGCGACGAAGATTTCAAGAGTCGCATTCGCGAGACGGTGCAAAAGATGCCTGAAATTTTCGACGAACTGCGGGTCACGATTCGCGACACACGCGATACGATCAACTCGTTCCGGGATATCAGCGGTTCGGCCAAAACCAGCATGGGCAACATCGAGGTGTTCACGGAATCGCTGAAAGACAACGGGCCGGAAATTCTGGAACAGGTCAACGCCAGCATTTCCAAGATTGACGAAGTCGTCGGAGAAGCCCGGAAATTCACGGGCGCGCTGGGAAAATTCCAGTCCAGCGACGGCACCCTCGGAAAACTGCTGAACGATCCGGAACTGTATGACAGCGTCAATGCGGCGGCCGCAAATATCCGCAACATGACGATTCAGCTGCAACCGCTGATCACCGACCTGAGACTGTTTGCCGACTCGATCGCGCGCGATCCGCGGCAACTGGGTGTCCGCGGCTCGATGGACATGCGGGCTCTCGGCAGCGGGTATAAAGGATCGGTAGAAGGTGCCCAGCGCGTCGATGAAAAACGGCTGAAATAACAGCGTCGCCTGTAACGGGACTGCAAACGGCCGACAGATAATTTTTGATGGGCAGCAAATGAATTCTTGCCGCCAGATGGTCTTCCAGATCCGTCAACAGACTCGGCCAAGATGTCTACCTTACCGGTGGCAACATTTCGACTGCCGCTCGCCTTGCGTTGAACATCATCAGGCGGATGAGTGCCCCGGTGGAAAATCGAACCAGCCGGGCCGATCCTGTTTGCGGGAGGACCGGGTTGGCCGCTGACAGCTTCAGAGGTCTACCCAATCAGCATGCGACCTACGATGGTGTCTCGCTGCCAGCATCGGATTCACCAGCTCCAGCTTCAGTGGATTCCACTGGTGAGGCTTCACCTTCAGGAGTTTCGGCGGCCTCCATCACAGTTTCTGTCTGGGCTTCGGGCTCTGCGGCCGGTGGCTCGGGAGGTTTGGGTGGTGGAACGGCGGCGGCTGCAGCGACAGCTGCGGCGATGGATTTGGAACGGCGGTCACCGAGACGGGCGATGGCAGCGGCCTGGGCGTCCAGATGGGTGCCGTCCTTGCCGTATTTTTTGATCAGCACATCGCATTTGTGGCTGGGTTGGGCGCCGACACCCAGCCAGTAATTGATTCGTTCACCGTTCAAAACGGCGCGGGCATCAGTTTCGGGAACCCAGGGATCGTAGGTACCCAATTCCTCGATCACACGACCGTCGCGTGGTGCGCGGGTATCTGTGGCGCAAATGCGGAAGAAGGCCCGGTTCTTGCGGCCCATTCTTTTCATGCGAATCTTGACTGACACTTGGGGGTTTCCTCGTCCAATACTTAAAAAAAAGCGGATCGAAATCCTGGTTCTTGTTACAATTTTTTGGGTGTGCCGGGTTTCCAGGGCAACAGTCAGGCCCAAACCTGCGGGGCCATTGTAGCCTAAACCCCTGCGGTTATTGAAGGCCGTAAAGGGGGGTTAGCCCCGTTTCTTTTTGCGCAACATCTTTTCACGCTGCTTTCGCAGTTTGTCGCGTTCTTTGCTGGTCAGCCGCTTGCCCGTGGATTTTTTGGTTTTCGGCCCCGCCCCGTAGGGATTCATCATCTTTTGCTGGAGTTCTTCCATCATTTCCATGCGGTCCCCGGCGTCTTTGCCCGCCATTCCGGTGACCAGGGGCTTCATCATTTCGTACTGCTTGATCAGTTCGTTGACCTGTTTGGGCTGGACCCCTGCACCGGTGGCGATCCTGCCGCGGCGGCTGACATCGATCAATTTGGGGGTTTTCCGTTCCGCCGGTGTCATCGCGTCGATGATGCCGCACAACTGGTTCATCTGTTTGCCCGTGTCGGCTCCCGCCAGCATTTTGTGGGCGTCCTTGAGCGCACCCATGCCGGGCATCAGGGCCAGCATTTTTTGCATCAGGCCGGGTTTGGCCATGCGGCTGATCTGGTCCCGAAAATCGTCGAGGGTGAACTGGCCCTTTTCCAGCTGTTCCTGCAGCCGTTTCTGTTCTTTTTCATCGACCAGTTTCTGGGCTTCATCGACCAGTGCCAGCATGTCGCCCATGCCGAGAATCCGGCTGGCCATCCCCTCCGGGCGAAAGGGTTCAAGGGCGTCGAGATGTTCACCCGTTCCAATAAATTTGATCGGAACGCCCGTCACCTGCTTGACCGACAGCAATGCCCCACCGCGGGCGTCGCCGTCCAGCTTGGTCATGATCACGCCGTCCAGCTCAAGTGCCTGGTGAAACGCACCGGCGCTGTTGACCGCGTCCTGGCCCGTCATCCCGTCGACGACCAGCAGAACCTGGTCCGGCTGAACTTCGCGATCAATGGTCTTGATCTGTTCCATCAACGCCGCGTCAATCGCCAGCCGTCCCGCCGTATCGAGAATCACGATCTGGAATTTTTCATCGCGAGCGCGTTTGACCGCGTTGCGGCAGACTTTGACCGGATCCGTTTCGCCTGGCTCGGAATGCACGGGAACGTTCAACTGGCGGCCGATCACATGCAGCTGTTCGATGGCGGCGGGTCGCTGCAGGTCGGCGGCGACCAGCAATGGGCGAACCTTGTTTCGCATCAGCAGTGCGGCAAGCTTGCCACACGTGGTCGTTTTGCCGGAACCCTGCAAACCGCACATCATGATGATGCCGACGCCATCCCGCACGGGCAAATCGTGGTTAACGGGGCCCAGCAACCCGATCAGTTCGCGGTGGATGATACCGACCAGTTGCTCGTGGGGTTTGAGCGACGTCAGGACTTTTTCGCCGAGGGCATCGCGGGTCACGGTGGACATGAACTCGCGGACGACGGAGATGTTGACGTCGGCCTCGAGCAGTGACTGCTCGACCAGTTTCAGCCCTTCGCGCATGTTCGCTTCGGTCAGCCGGCTTTTGCCGGTGAGCGATTTGAATGCGGACTGTAAACCTTCCTGGAGGGACTCAAACATGCCGATTGAACGCCGGGGCGGTGAGAGTAAACATATTGGGCCGCCAGACGCTCCGGGTCGCTGTTCCGTTTCACCGCAACAGGTGAACTGACAGCAGAATCTGACAGGAGAAACCGCGAATTGTACCGCCGGCAGCGTGGATTCGTAAGTCCCAAACGCGGGAATCTCCCGAATCCCGCCCGCGGGCCGGGAGCCGGAACCAGTGAGCAAAATCCCCTGCCGGACGGATCCGAACTAGCGGACGGCCAACGGTTTGTTGCCGGGAAATTCAAACCAGCCGCGCTGCTCAGTCGATTCCCACCACAGGCCCATCCCCGTTTCGTCCAGTTCATGCTGGCCCAGATAAGCCGCCCGAACAATCGCGGCAATTGGGCCCGGCACCGCGACGGCCAACAGGCGATTGCCGTATTTGGTACCAAGCCGTTCCAGCGCCGCCGAAACCCGCGACTGGGCCAGTGCCACCGGTTCTCCCTGGGGTGGGCAGACAGTTTCCGGGCGTTCTTCCAGGCATTTCAGAACGCGCGGCTGGGTGCTGTGCAATTCGTCGATACAGCGTCCGTGCCAGAGTCCAAAGTCGATGTTGACGAGTTCTTCAATGGCCCGGGTTTTGGACTTCCAGACCATGGCCAGTCGCCGGGCAGTCTGGACCGATGCCATTCCGGGGGCGGAAACGACCAGCGAAATCGACCGGCTCGCCAGTTGCTCGGCAACCCGGTCGATTTGATA
Organism: Pirellulaceae bacterium; assembly: GCA_041752775.1. Classification (GTDB taxonomy): domain Bacteria; phylum Planctomycetota; class Planctomycetia; order Pirellulales; family Pirellulaceae; genus BJ22. The sequence goes on from JBGSVU010000357.1 coordinate 4,036, forward strand.
TTCGCCTTCCGGAGCCAGCGGAATGTCCAGCCGCCCGCACAGCCGGCCCTGAAGATCGAGCGACGTGACTCCCGTGCGTATCAGAAAAATATGGGGAAACCGACCGTTCATTTTTTTAGGGCCCATGCTCCGGGCCTGTTCCAGTTTCAAAGTTTTTCACAGTGAGCAAACGCAGGACCGCCCTTGCCGGTTGCACACCCAATATCCGATTCAGTACGATCCTGCCAGCCAAAACCCGATCGCCAACATTCTATGGGGCCACCAGCGAGTTGTGCGCCAGCTGCGACAATTCGTCAACGGCATCGCCATAGTCTTCCGCCCGGAAAACCGCAGATCCTGCCACCAGCAACTGGGCGCCAGCCTGGACGCAACGGGCAACTGTCTGCGTCGAAACGCCGCCATCGATTTCCAGCAGGATGTCTGGTGCCACCTCTCGCAACTCGCCAAGCTTGGCGAGAACTTCCGGGCGAAACGCCTGTCCGCCAAAACCGGGCTGGACACTCATCACCAGGGCCAAATCAAAACAGTTCAAATCCGCAGCCACCGTCTCAACCGGCGTGTCGGGATTCAGAGCGACGCCCGCCAGTGCTCCAGTAGCACGAATCGCCCGGCCGATTCCAGCCAGGTCGTTCACGGCTTCCTGATGAACCGTAATCACGTCCGCACCCGCCGCGCGAAACTGTTCCACATAGCGTTCGGGGTGCACCATCATCAGGTGGCAATCCAGAACCATGTCGCAGGTACCACGAATCGCCTGGACCACTGTCATGCCGTAGGTAAAGTTCGGGACGAAGACCCCATCCATGATGTCCAGGTGCAAAATCCGCACTCCGGCCTGCTGCAGTCGCACCACTTCCTGGGCGAGATTTCCAAAATCACACAACAACATCGATGGCAAAATCTGCGGCAACTGATGCCGGATACGGGAGAGTGTCGAACGACTTGATTCCATTTTTCAGAGTGCTGCAAAAGATCAGACAGTTCCTGTTTTCAGGCCCGGAGGGCGGAGTCAAGGCTCCCCACTCCCTGTCCAAAAACCGCGAAAAAACCCGTTCACACAGGTTCCGTGTCAAGCCAGTTTCGATTGTAGAGTCGGGCTTCCGGCCGTCCACAGCAAAAACACGAGTTTGGGCGCAAACCCCTGCAGGCGAACGACTTATTCTTCCAGCCAGACACCGGCGGCAGAAAACCGGCCGAATCCGGGACTGCACCGGCACCGGACTTGACAGCCCGCACAACCGGCCAATTCGGAATCGGCGGACAGCTGCTACAATGGGATTCGGAACAGTTCATTTTCTGGAGAGGATCCATGCGGTACATCGCGCTGTTTTTTGTGCTGGTCGGCTTTGCGGCAGGACCGGTTGGTGCTGACGGTGTTTTCACCATGGGCAATTCATTGACCTGGGACACTGTGCCCTCGTTTCTAGATGGCAATGTCCAGTGGCACGTCTACTGCAACCGGAATCTGCAGTACATTTTTGACAACCCCGAAGGGCACTGCGTGGACACGTCCACGCCCTGGACGACAGCCCTGGTCGACAACCAGTATGACTGGTTGGTCCTGCAGCCCTTTGACGGAACGACCCTCGACCAGGATGCCACCCTGATTTCCCACTGGATGGGCATGCAGCCTACGGCGAGAATCGTGTTGCATACGGGGTGGGCCGGCCACGCCAATTTCAATTCGGTTTACAACAGCGGCAATCCCGACGACACGATGCGTCAAAGCCCGGAGTACTTTGAGGACCTGATAGCCGAATTGCAGCTGCGCAATCCTGGCCGGGAGATCACTTCGGACTGGACGATCAACTACCTGCACCAGATTTACCTGGACATTCAAAACGGCGTTGGGCCCTTCACATCGCTGTCGCAACTGTACCGCGATCCAATTCACATGAACACTTACGGCCACTACCTGACGCACAATACCGTTCGCAAAGCGATCGGCCAGCCGTTCAGTTCGGAGGGATTTGCGATCAGCGGGGAGATCAAAACGTATCTCGACGGCATCCTGGTGTCCGTTCCGGAACCGGCTTTGGGATTGCCCGCCATTCTGGCGCTGGCATGGGTGTCCCGCTCAAGATGCCGCCAGGTGCCGCGCGGCGTTTGACGGCGCGCTTTTCAGGTTGATGCCGTCGCGGTGGCGAAATCATGCGGCGATATTATGCGGGAATTGGAACCGCCGCGGTGATGTGGCGACTTTGTTTTGGCCGCTTTGATGTGGGCGCATGGGGGTAGCGGAGCAGCGCAAGCTGCCCGGTTTTGCCTGGGTAGAAGACTGTACCGGGGAGGCGATAGTACCCGTTGCTTTGCGCCGAGCAGTTAAGTAAATCGTCCAAACGTTCACAATGGTACCGGACGGCTTGCGCCCTGCCGCTACCGGTACCTGGTTTGCAATTACGCTCCGGACGGGCTGCGCGGTTTCGGTAACTGAATCGCTTAATCGTTCGCAATGACACCGGACGACTTGCGCCGTGCCGCTACCGGTTCGTATTGACGCACCGGACAGCTTGCGCCGTGCCGCTACTGAACTGGTTTGATGCTGTTCAGCATGGCACGGAATCCGGCTTCATGGCGATCGACCAGGGACTGGGGACCATAAAACTTCCAGAAGTAGTTCTGGTCGGCATCCATTTCGACGATTCCGGCCAGCATCCGGTATCCCTCCCGTTCCGTTTTGTTGGGCTGCATGGGTCCGCCGTCGAGATAGGTTCCGGACAGGTCGAAGAGGTGAATTTTCAACCCGCTGGATTCCAGTTCTTCGGTTTTCGCCTTCTCACTACTGTCGGAGCCGTCGGGTTGTTTGAACTGGCCATGCCAGCGCGAAAAGTTGCTTTCCAGAGTTCCGCCGGAGCGCATTCCGGTGATTCTTCCGTCGGCGGCTTCGTCTTCCCCGCGCGGAACGGCGAATTCGATTTCAACAAACTGGGCTCCCGCGCCGGCAGTTTTCCAGGCAGCCGGAACGTTCAGGGCGAGGGCACCGTCGGCCACGAAAATCTGCTCGCCCATTTCCGGTACGGCTAAATCGGATGGGGCGGTGCCGGAATCGGTCATTTCCCCCGCGGCCGATTCGTTCGCCCCACTGTTGTCACTTTTCTGGGTCTCACCTCCCTGATTGCCGGCGACTGCGGCGTTATCCGCCGCTGTCGTATCGGCATCACCGGATTCTGCTTTCAATGGATCCGCGGGCGCTTTTCTGCCGGGGCTTTTTCCGGACGGCAGGCCACCGCGATCGCGTTCCAGGGCCGGGTCATTGGCCAGCTGGGGCAGGGCGTTTCGGCCCGATGCCGATGGCGTCGCCTGGCCTGCGTTGCCAGCCTGTTCCCGGTCACAGGCTGTGACCAACAGTAACGAAAAGCAATACGACGCGACGAATAAACGAACGAACATTTCCGGTTTCTCCCGATCGAGGTTTGTCTGACCGGGAAAACATGACCGCCGGTCAGGATTACTGCAATTCTAGGGTTCAGGCGACGATTCATCCACCGGACTGGCC
>JBGSVU010000358.1:0-2290 GCA_041752775.1 Pirellulaceae bacterium
ATTTTGCCAATTTCTTTCATCGATACATCGCTGATCTGCGGCCCCCAGACCTTCAGGAACGACAGCCGGGGCAAACCCGCCAGAACCGCGACACCCAAATCCGAGACCCGGTTGCAGTCGGTCAAATCGATGGCCCGCAGCGTCTGCAGCTTGCCGAGGTGCTGCACCCCGCCATCGCCGACGCGAGTTTGCCCCATCCGCAACTGCTCCAGCGCCGGGAAGCTCCCCACAACGGCCAGCGATTCGTCGGAGATGTCGGCCTTGAACAGCTGCAAAAACTTCAGCCCCCGCAAATTCTTCAAATGTTCCATGGCTGCCGCCGAAGCGGGGCTGCGAGTCGCATCCAGCTGTTCCAGCGATCCCATCCGCCCCAAAATGGCAAACGTGGCGTCGTCGGCCAGCGGGCCGTTAATGGCCAGCGACCTGATTTCCGTCGCGGCGAGCAACTGCTCTAGGTCCTCGTTCGTGTAGCGGGCGCTCGACAGATCGACGTTCACCAGCCGTTCACTCGCCTGGTCGAAACCCACGTTGCCCCCCAGCGACTTGACCCATTCACCCAGTTCGGCGTCGCGTGCAATCGCCGCCTGGGAAAGTGAACGCCGCAACTCGGCGACTTCTTTTTTCAGCCGGGCCACATCGGCGGTCAGGCTGTCGATCTGGGGGGAACCGGCAATTGCCGCCGGAGCCACAGGCCGTTCCTTCAGCGACTGGACTTCCTTTTCAAGGTCCTTCATTTTCTGTTTGAAAACTACCGGCTCGTAATCCGTCGTCTCGCAACCGGAACCGGCCATCAGCAGGCCCGCCAGAATCATCAGTCCGGTGGGAAAAGATTTTGATTTCATGAAAAACTCTGAAAAATGGCTGTGAAAACGACCCGAAACAGCACAACGACCGGCCCGTGTTCCGACCATTTTAACCAGAACCTCGCCCATTCGCATCGGCTGCTGAGGACGCAACCCGGGCCATCCCATTCTGTGGGTCGATTGACGCCCCAAAAATACGGTGAAGGTCCCCGACTGTAGAATCAGTCGTCCCAGCCCTCCCCGAGGGACAACGCGCCAAAACACGCCAACCTCGACGGACGACGACGTCCATCGTACAATGAGCCGGATTCATCCCGGATTCATCCCGGAATCAACTCCGGTGAAACACCTGAATCGGGCGGATTCGACTTAATCCACGATTCGATGCGTTGCAGCTACAGGCAGGACTCAGGCGATGGCAGAAGTTCACATTCCGGACCAGGACCGCAAGATTACTGATGTCGATGGCATCCGCGAATTCCTGAAACCATTTGGAATCTGGTACGAAAAATGGGAAGTAGAGGGTCGGATTGGTCCTGACGCAACCAGCGAAGAAATCCTGCAGGCCTACGCGCCTGAAATCGAACGGCTGAAACGCGATTGCGGGTTTGTCACCGCGGACGTGATTAATGTCACGCCCGAGACGCCCAATCTCGATGCCATGCTGGAAAAATTCAACAAGGAACACACCCACAGCGAGGACGAAGTCCGTTTTACGGTCAAAGGCCGCGGGTTGTTCCACATTCATCCCGCAGGCGGCCCGGTCTTCAGCGTGACCGTCGAATCGGGCGACCTGATCAATGTTCCCAACGGAACCCGACACTGGTTCAACCTCTGCGACTCCCGGACGATTCGCTGCATCCGGCTGTTCGAAGACATGGCTGGCTGGACCCCCCATTACATCGACGAATCCGTTCACCAGCGCTATCAGCCGCTCTGCATGGGGCCGGCCTGGCTGGCTGGCGATCGAGGACCGGGCATGGAATCCGTCATCAAACTGGACAACTGAATCCGGCAGAATCCTTGAGCGAACCCCTTCAGATTTTCGCCGACTGTGTGCTGATGGATGTCGAAGGTACGACGTCCTCAGTCAGTTTCGTGCATGAAGTGATGTTTCCGTTCGCCCGAACCAGGCTGGAGGGCTTTCTCGATTCCAGCTGGGAATCGCCCGGACTGGAAAAGTGTCTGGACCAGCTGGCGCTCGACGCCGGACACGACGATCGCCGATCGTGGCTGGGAGAGACGTCGTTGGCGGCACAGAAAAAACGCATCGCCGAATCGGTTTATGCATGGATGGACCGTGACGCCAAATTGACCGGGCTGAAACAGCTGCAGGGGATGATCTGGAAAGACGGTTTTGAATCGGGCGAACTGGTAGCGCATGTTTATCCGGATGTGCCCGCAGCGCTTCAACGCTGGCACGATGACGGAATCGACTTGCGGATCTATTCCTCCGGCAGCATTCAGGCCCAAAAGCTGTTTTTTGG
>JBGSVU010000359.1:0-2343 GCA_041752775.1 Pirellulaceae bacterium
ACCGGCAGCGGAAATGGCCGGGGTATCGGTTTCGGAAAAACCGATTCCTTCGAGAGTGCCGAGTCCGAATTTTTTTTTCAGTGTTTCGGAGGCCCGGGCTGTGGCGAAGGACCAGTTGGGTCGGCGGGTAACCGAACGGCCTGCCGCGAGTTCGGTGAGGCTGGATGGCGAATTTTCGGGAAGGATAATTTCGCTTGGATTGAGTCGTTCCAGCAGATTCACGGCCTGGGAAAAACTGACTGATGCCGCGGCGAATGCTCCGGTGGAAAGCTCGACCCAGGCCAGGCCGAGATTGCGGGAATCATCGGCCGAATCCGCGGGCTGACCGACCAGTGCGGCGAGGTAGTTGCACTGGCCCGGATCGAGAATGGACGGATCGGTGACAGTACCGGGAGAAACGATTTGCGTGATTTCGCGTTTTACGAGGCCTTTGGCGGTTTTGGGGTTTTCAACCTGTTCGCAGATGGCGACACGTCGTCCGGCCCGAATCAGTTTGCCGACGTAAGTGTCCAGCTGGTGATGGGGAAAACCTGCCATCGGGACCGGATTTTCGGTCTTGTCCCGGCTGGTCAGAGTCAACCCGAGAATTTTCGCGGCAACTTTGGCGTCTTCGTGAAACAGCTCGTAGAAATCGCCCATCCGGAACAGCAGAAGTGCGTCCGGGCAGGCGGCTTTGGCCGATTCGTACTGGCGCATCATGGGGGTGGTGGTCATGCAGAAAATGTTAGCAGGTGCAGCTGTCGCCAACGAGGGACTGGACAGTTGGTTTTGACGAATCCCAGCCCGGGAAAAGTTCCGGTTTTTCCGGATAGGCAAACTGGGCCAGTCGATTCCGGCGGTCATGTTGCAGCGGTGGACCGGATGCCTCGCAGAACATTCACCAAAATAGATTCATTTAAGCGATTGAGAGATTGAGGCGACTGCAATATATTGGAGGGATCGCCGACGAACTCCCAAGGGACTGGGCAGGGAACGCAATTGGCTGGAAGGGACTCTTTCGGTTTCGCGACTTTGAAAGAAAGACAACTACGTGGATTCTCTATCAGTACCCAGCAATGCCGTTGGTCGCCCGATGCAGGAAGAAATGGTCGCTCAGGGCCATTTTGATTTTTGGGGAGTGCTGGACCGCCGCAAATGGATCGTCTTTCTCGGCATGGTCGCGGGAATCGGTTTGGCCATTCTGTATTACTATCAGACGCCAACACTGTATCGCAGCGTAGCCAAAGTCCAGATCAAGCCGCGAAATCCTGTTGCGATGCATCTGTCCAGGCTCGGCGGCGGTGGGGGAATCCTGCCCGATGCCGAGGAGTACATGGCCTATCGGCATGACAAAATCATCGCCGAAGACACCATGATCCGGAAATGTCTCGACGCCAGTGACGGCGCCCTCTACAAGCTCAAGTCGTTCCAGGGAGAAGGACCGGAAGAAGTCATCAAGACCGTCATGGAAAACCTGAAGGTGACTCCTGACAAGGAAGAAATGAGTATCTACGAGATCCAGTACGACTCAACCAACCGCGACGACGCAACCCATCTGGTCAACAACCTCGTCAAGACTTACGAGAAAGACCTTACGCAAATTCACAAGGACGAAACTGCGGAATCCATTTCCTACCTCTCCCAGGTCGAGAACAACACGATCGCAGACTTGGCCAGAATCCAGGAAGAACTGGACCAGCTGACGGCGCTGGACAACGTTCCCCGCGTCAACACGCACCTGGGCCAGGACCTGTATTCCATGACGATTCAGGAGCTGAAACCCAAAGTCAGCCGGATGCGCGACCTGATGAACGAAGCCCTCGCCGAGCGTGACCGTTCGGAAGAGGCCCTGCAGATGGGGGTTGAAGCCACCCAGGCCAAAGTCGAAGTCCTGAAACAGCGCAATTCCATTCGGCTGGAAGGCAGCACCAAAGACGTGGAATTCCAGGCCAGCGCCCGGTCCCAGGAATTGATCATGAACATTCAGGTCAATCTGGACCGCATTCGCTCGCGACTGGGACCCGGCCACCCGCAAGTCGAATCGCTGGAAAAACAGTTGCAGATGGTCCAGCAGTCGATCGAAGAAAACCGGCAGTTTGCCGAACAGATTCGCGGCGGCACCTCCGACGATCCCGCGCTGATCCTGCAGTATTACATCCAGGGGCTGACCCAGGAAATTGATACTTACCGGGCGATTATCAGCCGCGACATCGTCGAGTTGCAAAAAGCACTGGCCAAGGCTTCCGAAGTCCAGGCCATTCGCAACCAGATCAAGAGCCTCGAGGAAAGAAAGACCCAGGTCCAGCACCGGCTGGAAGAAATCCAGACCCAGATCGTCGAAATCAACCCGTCCGGAAACATCAA
>JBGSVU010000360.1:0-2151 GCA_041752775.1 Pirellulaceae bacterium
GGGTCCCAGCGCGATGTAGCCGACCCCGCCCTCGCACCCGCGCGACCCGCCATGGTCGAACGCGCCAGCCGCGAACGTCTCGATCTGGATTCTTTTGATCCGCCCGTTGACCGGGCGGCGGAAATCGCCGCCGATTCCCAACAACCCCCCGTTCCGGAACAGGCAGCTCCCGAACGTGCCACGCCGGACCAGGCATCTCGGCCGGCGCCCTCGCAACCGGCTGTTGCTACGTCTGCGGACACTGCCCAGCAACCGCTGGCCGAAACCACTGACGCTCCTGCGCCCATTCCGGTGAGAACGGAACCTGCAGTGATTCGTTCGACAGCGGGTTTGAGCGAAGACGTTGAAGGTGAAATCGAAAACATGCTCAGCGGCATCTCGATGGACGATGTCGTCGAAAAAGTATCCCACCAGCCCACGGCTCCTGAACAGGGAGAGCGGCTGAAGGCGACCGTAACCAGGATTGATGCGCAGAACGTGCTGGTATCCCTGAAAGGTCGCTTTGAAGGAATCATGTCCCTGTTGCAGTTCAAAAAACCGCCCGTCGAAGGGGACCTGGTGGAAGTCATCGTGCGGTCCCAGAACGATGAAGACGGATTATTCGATGTGGGATTGCCCGGCGCCGCGGCCGATGCGGGCGACTGGGACACCATCAACAAGGATGATGTGGTCGAGGCTCGCGTCACGGGAGCCAACACGGGAGGCCTGGAAGTCGCCGTCGGGAACTTGCGGGGTTTCATTCCCGCCAGCCAGATCGAGCGGTTTCGCGTCGAACAGTTGGGCGACTATACGAACCAGAAATTCAATTGCCTGGTAACCGAAGTCAATCCGCGGCGCAAGAAACTGGTGCTCAGCCGGCGCGCGATCCTTGAGCGCGAATTCGAAGAAACGCGCCGTGAGCTGATGAAAACATTGCAGCCCGGGGCCGAAATGGAAGGAATCGTAACCCGGCTGGCCGATTTTGGTGCCTTCGTCGATATCGGTGGCGTGGAAGGCCTGTGCCATGTCAGCAAACTCAGCTGGTCGCGGATCGAACATCCAAAGGAAGTCGTCCAGGTCGGGCAAAAAGTCAAAGTCAAGGTGGAAAAAGTCCAGGCGGATACCGGGCGGATTTCGCTGTCGCACCGCGACACACAGGACCACCCGTGGGAAAACGCCGAAACGCGGTTCCCGCCCGGATCGCTGGTGCGTGGCACCGTTTCCCGAATCGCCCAGTTCGGCGCTTTCGTTCGGCTGGATCACGGTGTCGAAGGCCTGATTCACATTTCTGAACTGGCTCACCACCGGGTTTTGGCTGTGAAGAACGTGGTGAAAGAAGGCGACGAAGTCGAAGTCAAAATTCTGACGGTCGACCGACAGGCCCAGAAGATGTCCCTGTCGCTGAAAGCGACCCAGACCGCACCCGAGAAACCAGCCGACAGGGAAAAGGCCGACGAAGACGTCCCGGCCCGTGAGCTGGCCGTCAAGGGTTCTGGCCAGCCGTTGCAGGGCGGTACCAAACGCAGTTCTGGTGGCGAACAGTTCGGCCTGCGTCTGTGATGTGGGAATGGTTGTTGCGGCCGATCCTTTTTCGGCTTCCCGCCGAATCCGTCCATCATGGGTCGATGACGCTGCATGCCGGTCTCTGCCGTTTGCCGCTGGTTCGCCGGGGGTGGCGCTGGTGGACGGTACCGGTCGATCCGCGCCTGCGTGTGCAGAAAATGGGGCTGACCTTCCACTCGCCCGTCGGACTGGCCGCCGGTTTTGACAAACAGGCGCACTGGTTTGAGTCGCTTGGCGCACTCGGCTTTGGCTCGATCGAAACCGGATCGATTACCGGTGAGGCTCAACCGGGCAACCCCCGCCCGCGCCTGTTTCGTCTGCCGCAGGACCAGGCGATTATCAACCGAATGGGTTTCAACAGTTCGGGAGCCGACGCGGCAGCGGGATGGTTGTCGGCACATCGGCGGCAGGTCCTGGATTTTTGCAACGGATGTGTGCTGGGAATCAATCTGGGCAAAACGAAAACTGTGCCGCTGGATCAGGCCGCTGACGATTATGGCTACAGCATGGAGCGGCTGTTTCCGTTCGCAGACTATTTTGCCATTAACGTCAGCAGTCCCAACACGGCTGGTTTGCGCGATTTGCAACAGCGCGAGACGCTGGACGCGC
>JBGSVU010000361.1:0-3530 GCA_041752775.1 Pirellulaceae bacterium
CGCATTCCCATGAAAATGGGCATGCAGTCCTTCGCGAACTTACCACCACTGCTGCTCACCCCTGCTGACCGCTCGGGAAATGTGCGCCGCTGCGGCAACGGCAGTGATTGTCTTCTCTCGGGTTCACTTTTCACGAGCCTGTTGCAGGCGATGGACCGCTTTGCGGACCACGAAGCGAGGCAGGAAGCGTGTGACGAAGGCCATTATCCGGTTTTTGAATCCCGGAATAACCAGCGCCTTTCGCCTGTGGAAGGCCTCGAAACCGGCGCGGGCCACCACCGCTGCATCCATCGTGTTGTTGCGGAACATCTTCAATTCCGTCATACCCGACTGATCGCCAAAATCCGTGCGTGTCGGGCCTGGGGCAAGGCAAGTCACAACGACGCCTGAGCCGAGTACTTCTTCATGCAAGGCTTCGGCAAGCGACAGCACATAGGCCTTTGTCGCGTAATAGACAGCCATGTTGGGACCGGGCTGAAACGCCGCCGTTGAAGCGACATTGATGATCCCTCCGGAGCGTCGCTCCAGCATGGCAGGCAAAAGCAGTCGGGCCAGATGCGTCACAGTCACGACATTCAGCCGGATCATGTCGATTTGCCTTTCAACCGGCAAATCGACCACTCGTCCCAGTTCGCCGAATCCGGCATTGTTGACGAGGATGTCGATCGTCAGGTTGCGCCCAGCCATGTCATCGACCAGTTTCCCGGCTGCGTTCACCTCTGCGAGATCCTGGGCGATCAGTTCGACGTCGATCTGATGTTTCCGGACGAGGTTGTCGCGGATCGCGGCCAGTTTCTCCGCACTCCTCGCGACCAGGACAAGATGGAATCCTTTTGCTGCAAACAGCCTGGCAAACTCCAGACCTATGCCCGAGGATGCTCCTGTAATCAAAACCGCTGGTTTCATGTCTTGCCGCTTTCGGTCCAGCTTCCGCTGGAAAAAAGGTGGTCAAAATCAATTCTGGACCGGTTCGTTGTCGACTGTCGAGATCAGTGTTTCGATCAAGGCAAGCAGCTTTTCGGCCGCTACAGGCTTCGTGAGGTACTCGGTGCAACCGGCCGCCAGGGCCCGTTCGCGGTCGCCGGCCATGGCGTGACCCGTCAGTGCGATCACCGGGACCGTGAGGCCCTGTTCGCGAATCGCGATGGTCGCTTCCCATCCATCCATTTCGGGCATGGTCATGTCCATCAGAATCAGATCCGGACTGGCGTCCCCGGCCTGCTGCACACCCTCTTTGCCACCCGCAGCGAGGGCGACGTCATAACCGTTTCGCTTCAGGGTCTGCGCCAGCCAGTTGAGGTTGTCAGCGTTGTCATCAACGATCAGTACTCGCGCCATTATTTTACCCGGGAATTCACAGGAACATTGTTTTTCGAAAATGATATGACAGAAATTGTCTGCCAGGGACCGCCGACCGGAAATTCGCAAGGTTCAGCTGCTCTGGGGTTGAACGTCCGGGGTGATTTCCCCGGTGTATTCGACTTGCGGTTTCCGCGGAAAGTGTTTTCGGCGAGTCACGGAATGCGCAACGTGGGTCGTCCTGTCGGTGACCGTGCCCTGCCGTATTTGTTCGATCTGACTGGCCGTCTGGGCGAGCGAAGTTGTCAGCCACGTAGCGCCGTCGGAACGCAGCTGGACCAGCAACTCGTCGTAGTCCCGCGGCCTCGACAGGAAGGCCACAATCACGTAAACACCCGGACAGCGGGCGCGAATCGAATTCAGCAGAAACTTGACTTGGGGAATCCCTCCCGGCGGGACGATCGTCAACACCACGGCGTCCGGGTTGTGAGTCTCAATTTCATCAACGACTTTTCCAGGCAGTGACCGGGTGGTACTGAGGATCGGCTCGCATCCGGAATCCAGCAACCCCGTCAGCATCAGTTGCGCGACTTCTTCAAACTCGTGATGCACCGGATGACAGTAGATTTTCATTTTTGCGGCGACCGGTTGAGACTCCGGGGACGATGAATGGTCCTCCTGTTTGGGGTCACCGGACGCGTCCTGAGTGGTGGCAATGTTCGGAGTTTCGGCTGCTGATTTGAGAACTTCCTGAACAATGGCGATCGTGGTCTCGTGGATAAAGTTCTCTTCGGCCGCTGAGATATTCTCGGCCGCCCGTTCCCGGCGCGTCCAGCGCAGGGCGGGGACGAGCACATTGTCAAAGGCCCCGGCGTTTCCGGTTTCTTCCACATAGCTTGCAACGACGCGTTCGGCCTCGCGCGCGTCGCCGGCAATCAGACGCTGAAAATACTGCAGCCGGGCGTCAAGAACCGGTTGCTCCGCCAGCAGGACTTTCAGGGAACGCAAATGCGGAATGTGCTGTCCCAGTACCACCATGCAAACCGTCAGTGGAGTTGAAAGCAGCAGGCCGATGGGTCCCCAAACCCAAGTCCAGAACAGTACCGCCAGCAGCAATGCGATGGGTGTCAGTCCAGTCGTTTTGCCAAACACGATGGGCTCAATCACATTCGCGGTGAGCAGCTCGGAAACCGAAAAAAACAGGGCTACCCAGACGGGTTGCGCCCATCCACTGGAGGTGGCAATACTGATCAGAAGTGGAAACAGCACCGAAGCCGGACTGCCCACGAAGGGAATGAACCGGAAACAGAGGGTCAGAAATCCCCACAGCGGCGCGTACGGAACGCCCAGGAAATACAACCCCAGTCCAAACCACAGTCCGAACGCCGCGTTGACACCGAACAGGTACAGCAGGTAGCGGCTGACGCGATCAGCCGCGTCGCGCATCAGGCGCGTGGTCCCTGTCAGTGCCGAATCCCCCATGAGCGAGATCGCGCGATAGCGAACGTTCTCCCGTTCCACTAACAGAAAGATGACCAGCACGATGACCAGCGCGGACATCGCCAGCGGTTCAAAAACCGGCAGCAGGATTGCGGTCGCCGTTTCAAGTGTGGCGGGGGCAGGAATCGGTTCGCGAACCACAAAGACCGGCGCTGGCGGTTGCCCGCTTTCTGTTGCTGCTGGCTGGCCCGGATTGTCAGACGCCGGTTCGGGACTGTCCACGCTGTTCCCCTCGCCGATTCCCGATGAAGTAGCCGCCTCGCGAGCAGCCTCTTCCAGGCCGGACTCTGACGGAAACAGCTCCCGGAACATTCCGGTCAACCGGCCGATAGTGGAAGACTCCGAAGCCCTGAACGATTCGATTTTGTTTTTGATCTCATCGGTATGGTTGGGCAATTCGCTGGCCAACGCCTGAATCTGTGACGCCAAAGCCCACATGGCCATCGCGATCAACAGAAAGGCCATGCTGCTGGCGACGATCACGGAGGGGATGCGACCGAGTCGCCATTTCTCCAGTACCTGAACTACCGGGTTCAGAATAAAGGCGAGCAGTACGCCTAGTGCGACGGGCAACAGGACCGGTTTGCCGAAATACAGCAGCACCAAAACCAGCAGCACGGTTCCAAGACCGAAAAACAGCCTTTGACCCACCAGCAACGGTTCCGCTTCTTTCACTGCCCACCCTCACACTAAACTGTTCCGCACTGTTCCGCGAATCGCCCGATCCGCTG
>JBGSVU010000362.1:0-11158 GCA_041752775.1 Pirellulaceae bacterium
GTTCCCATTTGTAGGCCGCGACCCAGCGGGGACTTTTGGAACGGGCGCCCAACCGTTCCCGCTGGGCGAAATCATTCAGCTTGATGACCAGCCCATCGACTTCGAAATCGAGTTCGCCGACCGTTTCGAGAATCGAATCGAGGCCTTCGGCACAGGCGGCAATAGACGGAAAACTGACCACATTCGGCGTCGGCCTCAATCCCCACCGCTGGAGCGCCGCGAGAAAGCCGGTATGGGTGGCCACGTTCAGACCGGTACAGAAACCGATCCCGTGGGAAAAAACCCGCAAGTTCCGTTCCGCACAGATTTTTGAATCGAGCAACCGAATGCTCCCGGCGGTGACATTCCGCGTGTTGGCATACAACTCTTCCCCGGCATCGGCCCGCCGCTGGTTCAGCGTGACCAGGTCCTGGTTGGTCATGTAAACTTCGCCGCGAACCTCCAGGCGTTGCGGCCAGTCCTCGCCGCCCAGCACGAGAGGCACATCGCGAATGGTCCGGATGTTGTGCGTGATGTAGTCACCGACCTGGCCGTTGCCGCGTGTCACGGCCTGAGTCAGTCGGCCGTCTTCGTAAATGATCGCAACCGCGACTCCATCAATCTTCAGCTCAACGACCCATTCGGCAGGTCCGCCCAGTTCCTTTTCGGCCCGTTGTCCGAAATGCACCAGTTCGGGGATCTCGTAAGTGTTTTCGATCGACAACATCGGCAATCGGTGCGCCACCTGGTCCAGATGCGGAACCGGTGTTTCGCCGACCCGCTGCGTGGGGCTGTCGGGCGAATGAAAGGACGGGTTTTCCTCCTCCAGCTGTTTCAGCCGCTGCATCAACCGGTCGTATTGCGAGTCGGATATCTCCGGTTTTGCATCGGTGTAATAAAGCTGGTCGTGGCGGCGAATCTCGCGCCGCAACTGAACGATTTCGTCAGCAATTTCCTGGTTCATAACAAGTCCGCGGTGTGCGAATCCGGTTTTACGGGGGAAGTATCAGCGGGTCCGGATCATCCGGATGTCGGCCCAGCTGACATGATCGGCCAAGTCAAATTGCTCACCGGCCTGAACAGCCAGTTCCACAACCTGCATTCCGGAAATATCGACATCGACCGGAACCGCGGGCTGGCCACCCCGCAGCCGTTCGCTCCAGAGCTGGATGCCATCGCCCCGTACGACGACGATACAGTCGCCACGGCCCGCCGTTTCCGTGTCGATTCCGACCCAGCCCCGCAACCGGTCGAAATCTCCCTTGTTGGAAAAAGCGATCCGCGAGGTCGACTGCATGCCAATCCCATTGCGAAATTTCCTCGCCACGTTTCGGTCGCCGACCAAAAGGGAAATCGGATTCCCTTCGACGCTGAGGTTTTTTCTCCAGCCGCGATCGGGCGCGAACTGAACCGAAGTTGCAGAATCGAGCGGCTGCAAATCGGCCAGTCTCTGCACCCGGTCACTGGCCAACTGAATGGACACCACTGATTTGACGGGAAACTCCAGCATCCCTCCCGGCAATGTCATTCGCAGCACCCCGGCATCGAGCGATTCCAGCTGGCCAGCAACCGTGCTGCCGTCGGTCAGTGTCAGCGTTGCCGGATTCTGGTCGCCGGTGGGCTGGCCAATCCGGGCTGGCACGATGGCCTGAACGCGGTCGCGCGCCATGGTGCGGGACTGGCCCTGAAACTGAATCGACAGCCGGAATTCGTCGAGGCTTTCAAAAATCCCTTCCACCACGGCGCTGCCCTCGTTCCCCTGGACCACCACACGATCCGATTCGTCCGTCGGCGCGGCCAGCAACTGCTTCAACTGGATGGAATCCGTCCAGACAATCGCCGCTATCGACTCCAGCCCCAGCGACTGGTCGATTCCTGAGGCGCTGAACGCCACCGATTCAGACGAAATGGATTTCACGACTGCATTCAGCTGGCCCCCGGTCGTGAATTTCAGCCACTGCGGACCGGACGGGGACTGCGGATCGGGTTGACGTCCGGTTTCGATGCTGATGATCTCTGCCAGCGGCAGTGTCCGTTCGGCCGGTTCGCCCACAGTGACCTCGCCGTCCGTCAATTTCAGGCTGGCGGCGGTCAGGCTGTCCCCGGCAACTGTTTCGATGGTCCAGGTGAGGCCAGCTGATTCCGGATCCTGCGGCGCTGTCACCGGGCCGATGCCATGGCTGGCACCGGCCATGCAGAGGATCAGCAGTGCCGGCAAAAACAGCCTGTGCCCAAATCCGGCTGAAAAAAACAGCGTCACACAATTCTCCATTTCATTGCGGTGTTTCTTCGCGTGCATCATTCTTCGTCGCCGCGCAATTTGGCCAGAACGCTGTAATCCTCGAGCGTGCTGGTATCCTGGCCCACGCTGGCGTTGCCGCTGGCGATGTCCCGGAGCAGCCGCCGCATGATCTTTCCGCTGCGGGTTTTGGGCAACGCGGCCGTGAAACGAATTTCATCGGGAACCGCGAGGGCACCGATTTCCCTGCGGACATGCTGTTTCAGCTCCTCCAGCAGACCGGGCGGCGGATCGGCTGCACGAATCGTAACAAAGGCCGCGATCGCCTGCCCCCGGATCTCGTCCGGTTTGCCGACGGCGGCAGCTTCGGCCACGGCCGGATGGGAGACCAGCGCGCTTTCGACCTCGATGGTACTCAACCGGTGACCTGCCACGTTGATCACATCGTCGATACGGCCCATGATCCAGTAATAGCCGTCTTCGTCGCGGCGGGCGTTGTCACCCGTCAGATATTTGCCAGGGACTTTGGTCCAGTACTGCTCCCGATAGCGTTCCGGGTCGCCCCAGATTCCACGCAACATCCCGGGCCACGGTTCGGCAATGCAGAGCATTCCTCCGCAATTTTCCGGGACGGGCTGCAGGTTTTCATCGACGATCACGGGCACCACGCCGGGCAATGGACGTGTGCAGCTGCCCGGTTTGGTGGGCGTGATCGCCGGCAGAGGCGACATCATGATTCCACCGGTTTCGGTTTGCCACCACGTATCGACGATGGGGCAACGACCTGCGCCGATTTTTTCGTGATACCACATCCAGGCTTCGGGATTGATCCCTTCGCCCACGGTGCCGAGCAAACGGAGGCTGGACAAATCATGTTTCTCAACGTGGTGGTCGCCCCACTTGATGAAAGCCCGAATGGCAGTCGGTGCCGTGTACAGAATCGTCACGCCGTGTTTTTCAATCAGCTCCCAGAAACGGTTCTCTGCAGGCCAATTCGGGGCGCCTTCATAAATTAGCAGCGTCGCACCCGCCGAGAGCGGCCCGTAAGTGATGTAGCTGTGACCAGTGATCCAGCCACAGTCGGCAGTGCACCAGAAAATGTCAGTCGGCCGCCAGTCAAACACCCACTCGAAAGTCTGGCGCACCCACAGGTTGTATCCCGCGGTCGTGTGCCGGATCCCTTTGGGTTTGCCAGTCGATCCGCTGGTGTACAGAATGAAACTGGTGGTTTCGCTGTCCAGTGGCGTGGCCGGACAGTCCGCACTGCTTTTCTGGACCAGTTCGTGCCACCAGTGGTCGCGCCCAGCCTGCATGGTGCAGTGCCCGTCGATTCGTTTCAGCACGATGCAATGCCGGACTGAAGACGATTTGACGAGCGCCTCGTCCACCGTCTCCTTCAGCGTCAACCTTTTGCCGCGCCGCCACAGTCCGTCCGCCGTAATCTGGACCAGCGCCTGGGCATCGTTGTTCCGGTCGGCGATCGCTTCCGCACTGAAGCCGGCGAAAATTACCGAGTGGATGGCGCCGATCCGGACCGTCGCCAGCATCGCGACCACCAACTCGGGAGTCATCGGCATGTAGATCGAAACCACATCGCCCTGACCAACGCCAAGCGATTTCAGTGCGTTGGCCAGACGGCAGACTTCCTCGTGCAGTTCCCGGTAGGAAAGTTGCCGGTTTTCTCCCGGTTCGCCTTCCCAGATCAGCGCCGTGCGCTCGCCCAGTCCCTGTTGCAAATGGGCGTCCAGACAATTCCAGGAAAGATTCGTCTGGCCTCCAGCGAACCACTCGACATCGTCGCCGTTACGTTTCAGAACAGAGTCAAACGGTTTGAACCAGTGAAGTTTTTTGCGGGCCAGTTCACCCCAGAATTTCTCCGGATCGGCCAGGGCCGCTCCGTACATCCGGTCGTATTCGGCCTGGCTCGCCAGCGTCGCCCCGGCCACAAACTCCGGAGGCGGGTCAAAACGGCGATTTTCATGCATCACGTTGTCGATCGATCCGCCAGACACAGTCATCGTTCCAGGTTTCCTTTGTGGTGAAAATGTTTCCAGAAAGTGATGGTATGCGTTCTCATGCAAACAGGTTTACTGGCCGCCGTTTTCCTGAGTGTTCCCGTCCGCATCCGCGGCAGCCCCACTGGCATCAGCCCCACCGCCAGAGTTTCCGGATTCGCTCCCTCCGGCCTGTTTCAGTTCTGCAGCCACGACTTCACAACGGGCGAAGGCCCGCAAAACATTTTCACCAAGGACCTTGTGAATGTCCTCCTGCGAATACCCCCGGTCGAGCAGCAGCTGTGTGATTGCGGGAAAAAACGACACGTCGTCCAAACCCGTTGGCAACGAAGAGACGCCGTCAAAATCCGAACCGATACCCACGTGGTCGATTCCCGCGACCCGAATCACATGTTCGATATGATCGACCACATCGTGAATCGTCCCGCGGGCTTTGGGGTCGGCGGCGATTTCCAGGTCGGGAGCAACGTACCCGGACATGAAATTGATCATCACGACTCCACCATTTTCCGGCAAACGTTGCAGCACATCGTCGGGAACGTTCCGCGCGTGCTGGTTGATCGCCCGTGCCGAAGAATGCGAAAAAATCACCGGCGCTGCCGCGATGTCCAGCGTCTGGTGCATGACTGCGGCAGAAACATGCGACAGGTCAACCAGCATCCCGATCCTGTTCATTTCGCGGACCACTTCCTTGCCAAACGGCGTCAGGCCCCCATGGGCCGGTTCGTCAGTGGCAGAATCGGCCCATTCGACATTTTTGCTGTGCGTCAGCGTCATGTAACGTGCCCCGCGATCGTACAGCCGGTGCAGGTTCTGCATCGAGTTTTCGATGGAGTGGCCACCCTCGACCCCCATCATCGAAGCAATTTTTCCGGCCGCCACGATGCGGCGAATGTCCGCGGTCCCCAGCGCGATTTCGAATTGGTCCGGATAGGTCTCACACAGTTTGTGCACCAGATCAATTTGCTCCAGCGTGGTCAGCAGAGCCGTGTTTTGTTCGCGGGTGGAAACGGGGACAAAGACGCTCCAGAACTGGGCTTTGACACCCCCTGATCGCAGCCGGGGAATGTCCGTATTCAGGCGGGGCTGAGGCTGGCGAATATCCATTTTCTCAAAAGACGATTCCGCAGCCATCCGGATCGCCCACGGCAAATCGTTGTGACCGTCCAGCAGCGTCCCGGCCATGTGGATTTTCAGGGCCTGTTCGGAAACCGTGACGGGCAATTTCCGGTCGACGGGGGCGCCCGGTTTTTTCTCGC
This sequence comes from Pirellulaceae bacterium, assembly GCA_041752775.1. Lineage (GTDB taxonomy): Bacteria > Planctomycetota > Planctomycetia > Pirellulales > Pirellulaceae > BJ22. The sequence goes on from JBGSVU010000362.1 coordinate 5,493, forward strand.
CAGGCGATTGTGGCTCCACCACGCCTGCACCCGGGTCGTCCTCCCCGGCACGCTGCCCATCCTGGACCGCCAGAACAGCCCGTCCGGAAACCAGGCCAGACACCAACACCGCCACCAGGAAACAACTTCGATTTATGAGCATCGATTAATCCGCCACCCCAAAAAAATCCGACCGGAACCGGACATCCATCATACGTCACACCACCTCCGGAAACGACCGGGAGTTTCAACCGGAGAAGGGTCGCAGATTTCCTGTTGGGACGGAAGCCGACAGAATCCGTGGCACTCCGGCGCGGTACAACGCCGGCACCGGTACCATTGCGGAAGGCAGCCTGTCCGTACCATCGGACTTTGCCACCGGGGCTGTACCATTGGGGCGGGAAACCGGCATCGACTCCGAATCCGGCCGTGGCCCGAAAACTGGTTGCAATTTTTTCCAGTCGCGTCTATTGTCTGAAATCGCCTCGCTCATCACTTTTTACTGCGGGTAATGCTTTATGGCTAACGTCGTTCGGCGAATTGGACTGTCTCTCGGTGCGGACCTCTGCTGGCCGATCTGTTTTGAAGAAATCCTCAAAACACTCAATCCGCAGATGCGGATTGGTGGCGACCTGATCAGTTTTTCCGTCGATCGCGTGACGATCGAGCCGTTCGACATCCGCCAGCCCTGCGCCTACGACGTTGTGATCGACCGGTTGACGCACTGGTATCACACCAGCCGCGAGTGGATCAAAAAAGCGGTGATCATGGATGGACTGTACGTGTTCAACAATCCGTGGTCGATCCAGTCCATGGAAAAACAGTCGACCTACTGTGCGATGGCGCATCTTGGTTTTCCGATACCGGAGACCTGGATGATTCCGCCCAAGGCTTATACGACGGCCTCCGACCTCGACACCACCCTGCAACGTTACGCGCGGATGTTTGACCTGGGTGAGGTTGGCCGAAAGGTCGGCTATCCGATGTACATGAAGCCCTACGATGGCGGCGCCTGGAAAGGTGTTTCGCGAATCGAATCGGAAGAAACCCTGCGGGCAGCCTACGAGCAGAGCGGGACGTTGCTGATGCACCTGCAGAAGTCGGTCGAGGGTTTTGACCGTTTTGTGCGCTGCATTGGGCTGGGGCCGCAGTTCCTGTCGGTCAACTACGACCCGGCCGCTCCCCTGCACGACCGCTACACGATGGACCGGGACTTTGTCGGAGACGAAGACCGGACGTTGCTGGAAGAAATGACGATGACGATCAATGCCTTTTTCGGGTGGAATTTCAATTCCTGCGAATCGCTGCGGCGGGATGGTGTCTGGTACCCGATCGATTTTGCCAACGCCTGTCCCGACTCGCAGGTGACGTCGCTGCACTACTGGTTTCCGTGGATGGTAACAGCCAATCTGAAATGGGCCCTGTTTTGTGCGGCGATGAAACCGGCCATGCCCCGGAATCTGGACTGGGCTCCCTATTACGAAATCCGCGCCCAGGATCTGAGTTTCCGGGAGAAACTGTCGCGATACGCCGCGATCGGGCACAGGAAAATGCGGACCGACGATTTTCACCAGTTCTGCGACACCCACCTGTCGAACCTGGATGAAGTCGTACACGGGTTTTTCGCCACGGAAACCGCGCGCGACGCGGTGCGGCGCAAAGTCAAATCGCTTTTTCCGGAACACGAAGTAGAATCGTTTACAGAACTGTTCTGGAGCCGAATCCAGCAGTGGCGCGACGACAACCGGTAGCGACAATCCTTTCATGAGCAGCATTGAATACATCTCGCCATCGATCCAGCAAATCAAACAGGGAACGAAATGGCATTCCGGACGGCTGGGCAGCGAAATCAGCCTCGTGCGGTATGGCTATATGGGCCTGCCGCTGTTGCTCTACCCCACGGCGGGCGGCGACGCCGAAGAACCTGAGCGATTCTTTCTGATCAAGTGCCTCGAGCCGTTCATTCGCGACGGACGGCTGAAAGTCTACTGCGTGGACAGCGTCAACGGCCGGACCTGGCTGACCGAAAAACGGGTGGCCCATTCGGTCTGGATCCAGAAACAGTTCGACGCCTGCATCCGCCACGAAGTCGTCCCGGCAATCCGTTCCGACTGTCGCAGTGAGGATATCGAAATCATGACCGCCGGTGCGTCGATCGGAGCCTTCAACGCGCTGTTGTCCATTTGCCGGTACCCCGAAGTTTTTTCGCGGGCACTCTGTTTGAGCGGCACGTTTGATCTGACCAAATGGCTGAACGGCGAGTGGTATGAAGATTTTCACCACCTCGCTCCGCTGCATTTCATGCCGACGTTGCCCGAAGGCCCCCAGCTGGAAAAACTGCGGACTCGCCACGTCATTATCGCCACAGGCCGCGGGAAAAACGAAGACCCGGCCGAATCGTGGAAAGTCGCCCACGCACTCGGATCACGCGGCGTCCCGAACCGGGTCGATTTGTGGGACGAAGAATGGCCTCACGACTGGGTAACCTGGCGGGAAATGGCGCCAAAGTACATTCAGGAAATGCTCACCAGCCTGAATGGATGAGCCTGAATGGATGAGTTTCATTCTGAACCCGCCGCGGCCTGGGCCACTCCGGCAGGTTCGTCCAGGCGGACCAGCGGGACTGGCATCAGAATCTCGTGAGCGAATCGCAACACCAGATTGCGGCAATATTCCAGCTGGAACTGGCGCGGCTCTTCACGACAGAGGCACAGTCCCAGCATCGCGCCTCCAGACAAAAAACGAATCGGGCTGACCACGCGGCGGGACCATTTCCCCTTGCGGTCACGGTATTCGAACTGGACCACAAAATCATCCGCGTGCTGCATGGCGTGCGCCACCATCCGTTTCCAGCGGTTGGTTTGTCGAAGGTCGCCCGGTGTTGCGGCAGCGGCGACCGGATTTGAAACGGTTGGAATCGCAATCATGGAATACCATCCCTGTCGTGTGGAAACTGGTTTTCAGCAGTCGGTGTGGAAGCAGTTCCTGCTACTCCATTACTTTCGCACCCGCCTGGGACACGTTTGGTCAAATCGTGCCCAGGGACCTCAATTTGCGGCAAATTGCCGGGCTGTTGCCCTGCCGCCCCTGGAAACCGGTGCTGGAAACCGCCCCTACGCACTCACCCCCGGCTTTCGCACCCGCGGCCGCCTATTGAAGGGCCCCGGGTTCCGCCGGAAGGGTCGTCGTGGTGACGCGTTGAATCCGCCTGGTCCGCCCCGCGCTGGCACCGAAAATCTGCCCAATCAGATCTTCATAACCGCGGGTCATTCCGGCCAGCGAAGCCCGCTCCACGACCCAGTCCCGACCCGCCGTGCCCATCCGTCCGGCCAAATCAGGATCGTTCAACAGTTGCAACCAGTGCTCTGCAGCGGCCGCAATGTCGTCCACCTCAAAAACGAAACCGGTGGTTCCCTGCAACACGGACTGTGAAATCGACCCCACGTTCGGAGCCACCACCGGGCGTCCGCACGACATCGCTTCCAGAATCGAAACCGGACTGGCTTCGTTGTCGCTCGAAAGGGCAAACACGTCCAGCATCGCCAGCACTCCAGGTACATCGCTGGTCGAACCCGTCATTCGCAACCGGTCGGTCAAGCCCATCGCGGCGGCCCGCGCGACAATCGACTCGCGTTCCGGCCCATCCCCGGCGATGACGAAATAAGCGTCGGGCCGGGAGGACAAAACCCGCCGGGCTATCTCAAGAAACCGCGGGTGGTTTTTTTCCGGCCGCAACGCCGCCACAATTCCGGTCACCGGTGCGAACTCCGGAATCGCGAACTTTTTTCGCAACTCCAGTCTGCATTCCGGCGAAAACCGGAACCGCCCAGTGTCGATGCCGTTGGGAATCACGAAAACTTTTCGTTCGGGAAATCGTTCCTGTTCCACCAGAAACCGTCCGTGATTTTCTGCCACGGCAATGAATCCGCTGGTGATCGGCGTCAGCAACCGGTTCATCCGCGACACGCCATCCGGCCATCCGGTCGAATGCAGTGCCGCAAGAATCACGGGCACACCAGCCAGCCGCGCGGCCAGCCGTCCCCAGAACATTTTGTCGCCGGCCCCTACCGTGATCACCGCGTCGATCTGTTCAAAGCGCATCAACCGAACCAGCCTCCACAGGACGCTGACGTCGAATTTCCCACCGATCATTCCGGAGTGCAAAGGCACTTCGCCAGCCAGGATTTCGCCCAGCGATCCAGGCTCTTTGAGGCAACAGATCGACGGTGCAAAACGCGTCCGGTCGATCTGCCGTACCAGACTGGCCAACAGGGTTTCGGCACCACCAACGGGCATGCTGGTGATGACAAACAGCACATTCAGGGGACGTTCAATGGACATGCGACTGGCAACCTGATTCTGTGCCAACGTTTTCGGAGAGGCTCGACACCGGGTTTCCGCCAGGCATCTGGCACGCCAGCGGATGGGCTCCCTGTTCCGCGCTGCCCGGTTGCAGAATCGCGTCGATCAAACGCCGGTTCTTGTGCAGCCGGCTGCTGTTTGCCAGCCAGTTGCGTACCCTGGCCAGACAGGGATCACCATGAATCCTGGCGAGGTGGACGGAATCGTCTCCCGGCAGATTGGTTCCGTTGCTGGCCGAGCAAACACATTGAATCCCGGCGTCGAGCGCCATCCGGAAACCAGCCCGGCTGACCGCGGCGACGGTTCCAAACGGAAAAGCGAAATGCCGCACGGGGCGTCCGATGATTCCGGACAACTCATGGGTCGCCGTGACGACTTCGTCATGCAGAACCGCAGGATCGTCCAGCGTGGCCAGACTGGGATGCCAGCGGGTGTGGGCGCCGATCGTGACACCACAATTGGCCAGCGCCCGGATGGATTCCACCGTGTTGACTTCCAGCGGCTGGCCAGCTGCGACGTCGTGCTGAAACGGCTGGCCGCTGACGATGTTGCCCAGCGTCACAAAATAAGTGAATGGGATCGACCGTTCGATCAGAAACGGGATGGCGAACTCCATGTTTTCGGCATAGCCGTCATCGAAAGTGATGGCGACGGTCGGCACGCTGTTGTGGCCCCGGGCGATCCGCCGCTGGCATTCATCCAGCGTCACGACTTCGAAATGCCGCACCACCCATTCGATCTGGGCCTGGAACCCGGAACAGGAAATCGTCCACGGATTGACGAGGGTGTTGGCGACCCGGTGGTAAAACAGCACATTCACCGGAACCTGACCGGTCTGACGCTGCCACATCCGTTTCGTCGCGCGGAAGGGTTCCAGCCCAACGCGGGCGGTGTTCAGCAGATGGGTTTCAAAATCGTACATCGATATTCCTGGTTGCTCGGATTGATCCGGGGCCAGCCCTGGTGATTCCTCAGTCAAATCCTGGGACACGACTGGCGATTCATCCCGGCCGGAATTCGATTTCAGCCATATTTCCTCTTGTCCAACTGGTGTATCCGGAGCATTCCCGACAGACGGAATAGTTTGGCTGCGATGTCAGGATTTCCACCCGGGGATTTTTCACCCGGTCCAGGGCAGCAAGGCATATTTGAAGACGCCCAGTTTCTGCCTCTGCACAAGCCACACTTTCCCGGCCATTTCCATGCTGCACAAACGCCGTAACCTGTTTGGAATCACCATCGACGCGATCCGGATGCCCGAAGCCGTCCAGCGGATTCGCGACTGGTCCGCCAGTGACGACGGCCCCTGCCGCTATGTGGTGACG
>JBGSVU010000363.1:0-4726 GCA_041752775.1 Pirellulaceae bacterium
GTCGCTGTCCATACTCATCGGCGACATCGGCCGCGCGGCGAAACGTTTCGGCAATCTGTTGCTGGTTTGCCCCGGGATCGGCCGCCCAGTCCGCCACACTGGCCGCCGAGTCGATTCGCACGACACCTGACCGGCGCAAACCACAGTCGTCCATCCACCGCGCGATTCGGCACGCCTGCCGGACGGCCGTGACGAAGGCATCCCGTTTTTCCGGTGGGCCCATCGCACTGGCATCGAACCAGACCGGAGCCACCACCGACCCCACCGAAAAACCGAACCCGCCAATCAGGTCGGCAATTTTTTTCAGCTGTTCCCCGCCCGAATCAATACTGATATGCGGATCGTACAGAAACAGGTCGACTCCATCGAATCCCTGTCCGTCGACCTTGGCACCGGCCGTCAGCCGCAGCATCGTCTCCAGATCGATCGCCGGTTCGCCGTCAGGCGAACCCTTGCCAACCAGCCCCGGCCACATCGCGTTGTGCAGACGCAGGGTGGGATTGTTGTCACTGTTCTGGTTTTCCATCGTTGCTCTCCCGTCTGGTTTTCAGCGGTGTCACCCGCCACTCTTCTGTTGTTTCAGGAAAATTCTGTCGCGTCAGGCCGTCGCCAGCCGGTGCGCGCCCACGTCCGGAACCGTTTCAAAAGCGTCCGGTCCGAAATACCTCAATCCGACCAGCGGCTCGGCGCCGGTGTTGGTCACCAGATAGCCCCTGCGACCTGCTTCGGCCGTGATAAAAACCTCGTCCTCGGTCAACTCGCCAAAGCGGATCAGCACGGGAGTCTGGATTCGCAGTTTTCCCAGCGTGCCACAACCCTGAACGGTCGTCCACCCGCTGGCTCCGGGATCCACAACCCGGCAGGAATGGCCTGGCTGCAACGTCAGTTCTTTGGCGCTGAACAGCTGACGGCCGTCCACGCGTCCGTAAACGACCCAGCGATCGACCCAGCCCGTTCCCTGGTCGGCAATCACGGGTTCGAGGTAGTTGCTGGTTTTGAATTCCGGGTCGATATTTTTTTCCCAGTCGAGTTGTCCGACGATAAAATCGGGGTTGTCGTGTTCGGCGGCAGGCATGTCCTTGACCAGCAGACTGCGGGGCACGAAACGGCCTTCGACCACATTCTGGAACATTGAAAAAACATCGCTGCCCCACTGCGGTTCGTAGGTGCAGAGCGATCCGGGAGCGTGCAGAACGCCTGGCGGGATCAGCCATCCGCTCCCTTTCTTCAGTTTGTGGGCACGAGACAGATTCAGAATCTGGTTGTCGGCATGAGTCCACTGTTCAATGCACTTGCGAACCTCGTCGCGAGTCGTTCCGGGTTCCAGCCCCATGAACGTGTAGGGGAAGTGATTATCGCAGTTGTTGTATTGGGGCGGGAACCAGTATGCCTCCGGTTTCCCCTGGCGCCCCACAAGCGCCGCATCGGCATCGCTTTGATGCATGTGGTGCGGGATGGGCCCCATATTGTCAAAGAATTTGCTGTAGACCGGCCAGCGCTGGTACTGGTCCCACATCGCCTGGCCAATCATGCGCGGGCCGGCTTCATCAATCGCGTCGCGCAACAGAAACTGCTGGCCGTCGAACAGGCAGAAGCTGAGTCCTTCGTGCCACTGCCGGTTTTCATTTGCAGCCTCGGTTGTACTGGCGAACCAGCGCTCGTCGATGCCGCCCCGTTCGGTTCCGAGTGCATAATAGTCGTCCGGATGCAAACGAATCCGCCGTCCAGGGTGCAGGAAACTGCGCGGTACCCAGGTCGGTGTCAGGCGCAACAGGCCCTCGTTGGCCTCCAGGGCAAGATCGAGGATTTTTCCGGCGTTGTCTTTGGAAACATTCCTGGGTTCGTTCGTCATGGGTCTCTTTCCGGCGAATCGCAAATCGGTTTTCTGGAATTCTGAAAAAATGGAAGGCGTTGTGCTGGCCCCTGGTGTCCCCGGCCCGACAACACGCCCTGCGATGTTGTAAACTGTTGTGAAGTGTTCAACAATCAGACACTTCCATGGGCCCGTTTCGGCCCAGTTTTCCATCCTTGCGATTGCCCCACGGCTGTATCTTATGCTCCAGACCATTCGCCTGACCGAATTGCCGGTTCCACCGGTGGGACAAAGTGCCGAATTCACGCTGGGGGACTATCGCGTCGTCTGGCAGAATCTGCGCGAAGGCCTTTCCCGCCACGTCGAACGGATTTCCATTCTGCATGGCGAAAACCGGATTGCAATTCTGCCGACACGGGGGATGGGAATCGAGGACGTCACCATCGACGGAATTCGATTCGGATGGGATTCGCCGGTGGCCGGTCCGGTGCACCCTTCGGCGGTGAACCTGCACGATGCTTCAGGGTTGGGATGGCTGGACGGATTTACGGAACTGCTGGTGCGCTGCGGGCTGGGGAACAACGGCGGACCGCAGTTTGACGACAGGGACCGGTTGCAGTGGCCGCTGCATGGGCGGATCGCCAACGCTCCGGCCAACGATGTGGAATTCCACCTGCGCGAGGATGGCAGTTTGGCCGTCGCGGCCACGGTCACAGAGACGCGTTTTCATTTCTGGAAATGGCGCATGGACACGGTCACGACCTGTTCGCCCGGTTTGAAAGAGATCGCCATCGCCGACACGGTAACCAACGTCGGCGGGACCACAGACGCTTTTCAAATGCTTTACCATTTCAACCTTGGTCCGCCGCTGGCCGGGCCGGGGGCGATGATTCATCTGCCAGCCAGACGCGTTGTGCCCCGCAATGAACATTCGGCCACCGATGCCCAGTGGGACAGGCTGGCAGGTCCGGTGCCGGGCGAAGCCGAGCGGGTCTGGTTCGTCGATCCGGCATTTGACACAGACGGCCGGTCGCTGGCGGTCCTCGTGGCTGCGGATCAGCGCATGGCCGCCGCGATTGATTTCGGTCGCGACGACGGAATGAAACATTTTACGCTCTGGAAAAACGAAGTCGCACTGGAGGATGGATATGTGGTCGGGCTGGAGCCGGGGACCAACTGGCCCAATCCCCGTGATTTTGAGTTCGCCCGGGGACGCTGCCTGGAACTGCTCCCCGGCCAGTCTCACACGATCCATATCGGACTGTACTTCACCACGGATTCCGGAAAAACCGGAGAATGGGTCGCTCGAACCCGGTCCATTTTTCCGGAAACCGGGACTGCAGTCACAGTTGAGGTTGATCCGCAGTGGTGCGCGTGAAAAGATAGAAGGAATCGGACTGGAACCCGGTTCCACCAGATCCGGCAATTCTTCCCCAAGGCAGGTCCCTGATTTTCCACATGGCTGAAACCCTGAAATGCCCGGTCTGCGATGAACCTGTGGCGGCAACACGCTTTCGCACCGAATGCCCCAAATGTGGTGCCGTGATTGACGCGGTCAACAGCGGGAACGGGAATGACTTCGCGGAAACGGGTGGCGAAAAATCGGCGCGGCGCAAATCGCCCGACCCTGCTGCAAAACGGCGACAGTTGACGACGCCGCTGCCGATTCCCGATCCCGGGTTTCGCCGGAAAAGCAGTGAACCCGGGTCAACCGGCGCACCAGACGCGAAACCGGCCGCACCGTCAACTGGCGCGGCGACCCGTCATCCGTCAGAATCGCCGACCGGGGAATCGCGACAACCTGTGCCTGAGGCTGCACCGCGCCCAAAAACTGCCGGTCCTGCAACGCTCGCGCCGAAACCGCCCGCCCAGCCGCAAAGTTCCGGACGTGGAGTCTGGATCGGAGCAATTCTGTTCGGAATCGCTTCTCTTTCGATTGGCGTTGCAACCATTCTCTTTTTGAAAAACTGGGAGATTGGCAGTGCCGCCGGCAGTTCCGGATCTTCAGGACGAATGGCGCAGAACCTGAACAGCAACGATCCGGATGGCAGTTCGACCGGCGCGTCAGAGGGTTTGACGCCTGCGGAGGCGAGTGCCTCCTCCAACGCATCAGGCCCGAAGACACCCACTCGCCCCGCCGAAGTTCCCCTGCCAGAGTACGCCGAGGAACTGATTCAGCACTACACCGCCGAAAAATTGCGCCACATCAGCGCGGATGAAATCATGCAGCTGTGGCGCAACTCGCGTCAGGCTGTGCTCTCACTGGAAGTCAGCCGGAACGGCGGCCAGACACAATTGCCCGCCGTCATCCTCGATCCCCGCGGGTGGATTGCCACCAGCCTCTCCGCCGTGGCCGGTGCCGAGCGGCTGGTCGCGCGAATGCCGCCAACCGGTCCCGGATTCGCGGCCTCGACCCGCGACCAGTCCGCAGAGATTTATGGCGTCGTTGCAGTGCTGCCCGAGTTCGACCTGATTTTGCTGCAAGTCGACCGGAAAATGATTGACATGATCCAGCCCATCGCAATTCTGGAGCGGTCACCCGTCGGCGCGACATGGCTGATGGGAATGGGACCGGTGGTGACCGGCTGGAAAATCTGGGGCATCGAGACGCAAATCGTGCGGTCGCCAGAGTCCACCGAACTTTCCAGCGACAGTCCGAAACGCTGGGTAGAAATCGATCGTCCCGCGAAATATGCCGCACCCGGCATGCCTTTGTTCGATACTTCGGGCCAACTGGCGGGGATCACCGTCGCCGGCATGTCCGAAACGGGGCACCAGTTGGCGGCGCCGGCCGAAGTCATCCGCAGCTGGCTGGTAAAAACCCGCGAGAATCCAGCACCCGGCACCGGAACCCGACCTCAGGCAATCAGTCCCGCGTCAGCGATTTTCCAGTTCCGTTCCCCAACAGAAATC
>JBGSVU010000364.1:0-5643 GCA_041752775.1 Pirellulaceae bacterium
CAATGTAGGCCGGGCGGTCAGCAGACTGGATCATTCCCATCGCGGCCTGCAGCGCACCATCGATATTGGTCCCGCCTCCCGATGTAATCGAGTTCACAACACCGGTTGCGGCGGGGCGTGATTCGTCAGAAAACCGCTGCAGTTCGGGGGCCATCACATCGACCCCGTTTTCGTAACTGATGATGTTGAAAAGATCATCCGCATGCAGGTTGTTGACAACAAAACGGGCAGCTTCACGGGCCTGTTCGATTTTCTCGCCCGACATGCTGCCGCTTTTGTCGACCACAAAGATCACAGTTTTTTTGACCTGGTCCTGTTTCCTGTCGGAAATCTCCGGGCTGGACAGCAAAACAAAATAGCCCTGTTCCTCGTCTTCCGGCCAAACCGACATCAGGCTGGCGGCGATTTTCTCGCCCGACGTGTCAAACATCAGCCGGAAATCGCTGGAAGGCACGGTTTGCGAAGCCGAATGCCGCACCACGGCGTGGCGGTCGTCGTCACGGCTGATGTCGATATTATGCGTCGGGCTGTAGATGCTGCGCAGGTCTTCGGCCGATTCGATTGCAACCCGCAACGAGATTTTTTCGACCGGTTTCGAGGTGTAACGCGCCGTGGAAAGCGGAAAAATATAGTCGGTCATCCGGCCGTCGCGCCGCAGCAACTGGCTGTATTTCAACGTCACGGTTCGCGTGGCACCGGCCGGAATCGGAAAGACGCTGGTGCGGAACATCCCGGTGCCCATCCATTCCAGCAGGGCCGGGTCCTGGTTCCGGCGCACATATCCCTCGTAGATCCGCCGTGCTTCGTCGGCCTTCAGCAGCTTCGCTTCGTACTCCTTGCCATCAACCAGAAAAGTCATCTGCTCGACAGCACCGTCGTAGGGGAGAGGAAAGCAGAAACTGGCCTCGATCTGCCGGTCGCTGTTGTTCTGGAACATCTGGGTCACCTGGGTGGTGGCCACCTGGTTTTTGATCGACGCGTCAATCGAAAGTTCGCGAATACTGTAAGAAGTCGCGACCGGGTTGGGTTCGGGCCGCGGCAACCGGAAGTGGTCGTCGTCCGAGATCAGCACACCCTGGCCCACCGCGGAAGCAGTCAACAGGGTGATGGTCAGGCAAAAAAATGCGGCAACCTGAAAATGGCTAATTGTCAGTTGGCGGTCGGATTTCATGGGATGGCTCCAGGATCGAATCAAAATGGCCCGATCATTCTGACGCAATCCCGGCGGGGAATGTTCCCTGCCAGGAAAAAAATCCGGCAACACAAAACGCCCCGCCAATGAACCGCCGCCAGAAACCGCACCGGATCCGCGCGGAAATTCATCCGTCTGGATGCCTGCACCGGTTTTCGTTATCGCAAACCCGAACAGGCGTTACAACCACAATCCCGCCAACCAGGCGTGTCTCACTCGACGATTCCAGCCTCGCGTGCCGCGAGCGCACCGGGCGTTACTGAACCACCGGTTTTTCTTTTTCCTCTTCCGCTTTCCGGATCTGCAATGCGGCTTCTGGAGGAAAGGGCCCGAGGACAGTAACGGGACCGTTTTCCACCAGAAAAACCGACGCCGGCTTGCGGCCCAGAACCCGCGCCAGACGGTCACCAACCAGGTCGGACATATGGCCCTGCATGGTCACATGGCCGGCATCCCAAATCACTGCCGGTGCGCCCCGGTATTCGTAGACCAGTGTTTTGCCGTCATTTTCAGCAAACATCCAGTGATGATTCAGAATGAAACTGACTTTGCTGTTGCGGGCACCCAGTTTCATGCGCTGGCGCCCGGTGACTTTGATGCGGGATTCGTGTTTGTCCGGGCCGGAGATCCAGGAAATTTCCGCTGAGGGAGGACTGGTTTCGCTGGCCTTGCCGTCAAAACCCGAAATCGTCTGTTTGATTTTGTGGACTTTCAGATCGTTGCCAAAGAGGGGCGTCAGCAACCACTTGCCGCGTTCCGATGTCACGACACTGCGGACCTGGCGAAATCCGCGCAGGATACCATCCTTCGTCTCGCGACAGATGTAAACCCGCAAGTAAATCGAACCGAGTCCAAGACAGACAGGAAAGGGAATTCCCCGCCCAAGTACCTTGCGCAACGAAACGGCAACCAGACTGACATAGCAGTCACCGTTGTGAAGATCGGGTTGAAAACCCTCCGGAATCCAGTCCTTCAACAAACCGGGCTCCGCCTGAAAATTCAGCGCAACCAGGCTGGTTCGCTCTGCGGACAGAACTTTTTTTGCACCTGACATGTTTGGCCCCCGCGTGAAAAGGCGCTACCGCGCAAGAATTGCCGGAAAAAATCCGGCAACCTGCAGCAGCTCGTGCGAAACCCCTTCTCGCACCCAGTATCGCGCGGGGACATGCCGCTGTCAAACAGGCTTTTGAATCCTGCGGGATTCCATGGCCCGTTCGCTCGGCAGTTTGATATTCCAGGCCAGACCCATCCATTTCATCATCCGGATGACCATCCAGCTGGCGTCAAACTGGTACCATTTCAGCCCGTGGCGGGCCGAACTCGGAAAAGCGTGATGATTGTTGTGCCAGCCTTCGCCCATGCTCAAAACTGCACAAACCACGTTGTTCGTCGAATGGTCGCCCGAGTGAAACTCGCGTTTGCCGAAAATATGGCAAACCGAATTGATCGACCAGGTGATGTGATGCGTGACAAAAATCCGCACCAATCCACCCCAGATCACACCCAACAGGGCGCCGAACCAGGGGCTGTTCTTTCCGCTGCCAAACCAGGCTTCGAAACAGTAGCCAAGGGCCGCCGGAGCCGCCAGGCTGACAATGACCCAGATGTAATAGTGCCGGTTGATCAGGTTCAACAGCCGGTCCCGCGTCAAATCCGGAACGTAACGCTCCAGTTCGGGCCGCGACCAGTAACCTGTAAACAACCATCCCACCTGGCCGTGCCAGAATCCCTTGATCGCACCCCAGATGCCGGGTCCGCCCAGATTCGGCGAATGCGGGTCGCCTTCCTGGTCGCTCAGCCCATGATGGCGACGATGGACAGCACACCAGATCAGCGGCGCTCCTTCGACACTCAAGGTCCCCAACACCATCCAGAATGCCCGCATCCAGCGGTAGGTTTCAAAGGACCGGTGGGTGCACAGGCGGTGAAAACCAACCGTGATCCCCAGCGTCGTGATCGCCCATCCACCAATCAGCATCAACAGATAGGGCCACCCCATCCATCCGTATTGCCAGGTCAAAATGCAGGCCGCAACACAGCCCAGCATGGGCATGATCACCGCGAACAGCATGATCACTTTCTGCGATACCGGCGCCACCGGTTTGTGGGGATCGTGATCCTTCGGGCCATCGTAGACTTCGTACAAATCCTGGCCAAACACGCCTGGCCCGACTCCAACCGAAGAAACGGCGGTCTCCATTGGGCCCCTTTTGCCCAATGAGTCAGTTTGCTCTGTCATTTTTATTCCGGACCGCGCTCGCAGTCCGCTCTCGAGTATTCAGTTTTCTGCCGCAACGGTTTTTGAAGGGCAGGTAGAAAATTCACTTAACGCAATCCCGTGCCATTGTTTCATGCATCCTCAGCTGGCCAGAAACCAGACCCGCAAATGATACCAATATCCTCCCGGATGGAAAACACCAGCACCTCCCCGGGGGCCATCCTTCAAGGACCGTGGCAAATGTGCCATTTCGCCCAGTTTGCGTCGAACGGTGGCCTCCCCAGCCCGGTTAGTCACCCTCCGGCAGGTCGAATGCCCGCGAATCCCCCGCGGAATCATCGTCAGCTCCGATTTCCCCCCCGGCGCCTTTTCCGCTACGTCGTCGTTTCAGCCGGTGACGCTGTGGCCCGGCAACCGTCAAATAGCCCCAGTCCAGCGATTCATCCTGGACATACCGTTTGCCCAGCTGTACGGCCAGTTCGGCTTTGGCCATTTCATAACCCAGATAGAAGGCGTGGGACGGATCCAGCGTATCGCCATGCACTTCCAGCAACCGGTCCAGCAATACAAAAGGATCGGCGTCCACCCACAACTGTTTTTCTCCGATCACCGCCACCCCGTCTGCCTGGCGAAAAACCCGGTAATTGCGGTCTTTCACCTGTTCTGCAATCGTCTGCAAAAAATCCAGATCCGCGACCAGCGGCCGGGGATCCCGTGCAATCACCAGCTGGTCCGACAGTCGTTTGGCCGGAACGCGATGGTGAACCGCATGCCAGACCATGCGCCGCGCGAGGTCGCATTCGCGCACGCTCGTCCGGGCCCAGTTGATGACCTGCGTCGTCAGGACACTGTGAATCGACTGTTCCTGACAAATCCCCATCAGCAACAGGTTGATCGCCGCAGAATCCGCATCCGTTAACTCAGTCAAATTGCCGATACCCATCATCATCGGCACATTGGGCCAGCGCGTGCGCGCCGCGAAGTACCGCGCGAGGCTGTTTGAAAAACCGACGCCTACCGGTTCCAGTACCGGATCGATCCGGAAAGGTACGCCCCGCTGCGTCAGTCGCTCCATGGTGTCTTCCATCCGCTGCCACTGCAGGGGATCGTCCGGTACGACAACGACTTCCACGCCCCAGTCCGCTGCTGCCTCGACGTTGGAGGAGTTGACGCTCAGCACGAGTTCCGCGCCCGCTGCCACGGCTGCCGCGACCTCGGCCGGATCGAAACTGTCGACGCTGGTGCGAATCCCCAACTCCGCCAGCCCACGCACACACTCCGCGATTCCCTCCCACCGGCCCGACGGATCACAACCGATGTCGATCAGGTCGGCGCCATCGTTTTTCATCTGCAGGGCGATTTGCTGCAACGCGTCCGAATCCATCTGCGGCGCGTGATTGATCTCGGCAAGAATTGCAATGTCGTAGCGGGAGAGGTCGGCGGGAGGCGGGTTTTCCCCAAACATCAGGCTCAGGTCACGC
Source organism: Pirellulaceae bacterium (assembly GCA_041752775.1). Classification (GTDB taxonomy): domain Bacteria; phylum Planctomycetota; class Planctomycetia; order Pirellulales; family Pirellulaceae; genus BJ22. Next base: position 4,892 of record JBGSVU010000364.1, read on the forward strand.
AAGTCCTTCGGGCCGATCCGGACGGGAACGCGGCAGGCCTGTTGCACCGTTTCCAGTCCGGCGGCGGCATAGCCTGGCAACACCACCTGGCTGGCGCGGTCGGGGACCTCAATCCGCGCTGCAATCCACTGGCCGTTCATCAGCGCTGCGACGGAAATCGGCATCACCTGGATCGTGAAGTCGAATGCGTGGCGTGCCGAAAGCGTCTGCAGTTCGGCCCGCAAAGCCTGCTGGGCCAGCCGCCCGGTTACGAAATGGATGTTCTGACGATTCATGGGTGGGGTTCATGTTAGCCGAACAGGCCAGTAAACCGAACTGGATGGGTCCGGCCCCGATTTGCCCGCCCGATGATTCGTACCATAATACAGGCCTGTTCCATTCTCACTTTCTGCATTCAGGCACATCCCGATGTCTTTTGACGATCTGACCGACGTGCACCAGCGAATCGCCGCCAAAGCGTTGCGTTACGCGCGGCGGTTGATCGAGTTTGACAGCCCCAGTTTTCGTTCCAACAGGCTGATCGCCCAGTACCTCGAACTGAAACTGGGCAAGCATGGCTTTCTCGTCGAGCGGCTGGGATATACCGACGCCGCGGGCGTCAGCAAGCATTGCCTCGTGGCTCGCAAGGGAAGTGGTAGCGGCGGGATGGCCTGGTTCGGCCACATGGACACGGTCCCGGCACCCCACTGGACCGGTCCAGCCCTCGACGATGTCGCAGCCGACGAAACCGCGGAGTCGGGAAGCGTCGCGGC
>JBGSVU010000365.1:0-2278 GCA_041752775.1 Pirellulaceae bacterium
CATCGGGATAGCGATGTGGTCTTGATCGCCAATTTCGAGGAGGTTTCGACACGTCGATTCGGGCCGATTCTGCCGGGGTTGAATGAGTATTCGCCGAAGCGGACTTTTCGGCATCATTCGTTGTTCGACCGATTCCTGTCGGCGGAATTCTCTTCGTACCTTGAGCCGCTTGGCCGGAAGTATGCCGAAGAATTGAAGTCGCGGGAAATGATCGGAATCGAGTCGTGCGAGTTGCAAACGCGGTTTGACCGGCTGAATTTTCTGGAACTGATGCGGGCTGGCGGTGAACCGAGCTATTCAACCACTTCCAAGCGGGGCCCGTGGCAGGTGCCGAAGTGAAACTGCTGGCCGGGAAAGTGCATGACCTGTTTTTCGGCCCTGCCGATCCACGAGCCTACGCCCTGGTTCGAACAAGTTTCGCTGCCGTGGCGCTGCTGAATTTGATCGATCTCTGGCCGGACCGACATGCCTTCTTTTCCAGTGCCGGACTTATCGATCTGGAAACTTTGCGTCGCAATACTGCCGGAGCGCCCTACGTCTCCGTTTTCTACTGGATTCAGGAACCAGCCGGTGTCACTGCAGTCTTTATCATCGCCGCGATTGCATTGATCGCATTGGGCTGTGGATATGCAACCCGATTGTGCGCCATCATCGCCTGGTTGTGGCAATGCTCGTACGTCACCCGCGCCTTTCCGGCGATGCACGGCTGGGATGTTCTGCTACGCATCATCGCGTTCGTTTTGATGGTTTCGCCGAGCGACAGGATATGGCGACTGGACAGCCTTTGGAATAGAAAGACAATCCAAAGCGTTGATTCGATCTCTGACCAGAAGTTCGTCCCCCGATATGGCCTGGTTTTGCTCCAGGTCCAACTGGCAGTTGTCTACTGGCACACGGTTTGGCTGAAAGTGGACGATTCATTTTGGCGGGACGGAGAATTCATCTCGTTTTTCATGATGTCGATGTATTCCCGCTTCCCGAATTTCCACTGGGAAAACTGGCAGTTACTTTCGAACGTCCTGACTTACGGCACTCTGGTCACGGAACTTGCGATACCGCTGCTGCTGTGGAATCGGCGTTGTCGATGGCTGGGATTTGTGTTGGGCATCTTCCTGCATGGAGGCATTTGGTTCATGTCCAGCCTCTGGCTGTTCTCGCTGACCATCATGATCCCCTACTTCGCGTTCCTTGAACCACAGGATTTCCAGAGTTTGCGATTGCTGATACGAGGTGACAGTCGGACCAGTCTTGGTACCGACATCGAGGAAATTTCCCGACCCAAGTCGCCAGGGCCTCGTTCTGGCAAATCGCCGTGAAGTCGCCCCGCGCCGGAGTGCCCCTCAGAGTGACCGGATCTGAATTTCTGTTGTCTGGTGTTATGGCTGTTGAACCATATTTTGATACTTCAGCTTGGAAAAAAAAACGGTTTTCAAGTGTTTTCAATGCAATGCGAGAGATCTGAGAAAAAACTGCGCCGCCACGCAGGAATTTTCTTGACAATCGATAAATCGCGGTTCTATTGATCTGGCCAGCCTGAATTGGAGAGGGCGAATTCTGATTCGGGCGTTGTGGCTGGTTTGCTTTACAGCGAAACACTCTTTCCTTTTGGGGGATGCCATATGAGTCGTTTTGGGTGGGGCATGGCAGTTTTTGTGCTGCTGTGTGTGGGAACTCTGGTTGCCGTCAGTTTGATGCAACGGGCTCGCGAACAGGAACCGGTCGGAAGAAATCCGATCCCCGAAATGCAGCGGCAACGCGCAGAAGCCAGCCGCCCCAAACCCGATCCTGTTCCTGACAACTATGTTCAGGCAGGCGGTATTCTGCGGCCCCGCGAAGACGTGCAGGCCCCGGAATCCAACAGTTCAACTCAGTCCGACAACCAGCTACTGGTGGACAATGCGGGCGTAAATCCAGGTGTAAATCCGGCTGCCAATGCGGCGACCAAGAGCGTCGCTGAAGCGTTTGGCAATACGAAACTGGCCCATCGCCTGACGTCCATGGTGCCCGCACCAGAGTTTGACGCTGAGGCCTATCTGGCCGATCCGGAAACCTGGCTGAACACAGTCGAGCCCGGCAGGATCTGGCAATCGGCCGAGCCTGGTCCAGGCGTTTCTCCAATCGAGCGGACCAGCCGTTACCGGGTCGAAGTTCTTCAGGGAGAAAAAGTCAATCTCGAAGCCAGAGGAACCGCCCAGATGCCCATTACTTTTTCATCGGCCATGCTGGGTCAATTCGAAAACAACCTGACTGTGATTACAGTTCGTGCCAATGACGAAGG
>JBGSVU010000366.1:0-5267 GCA_041752775.1 Pirellulaceae bacterium
ATTGTAGAAATGGACATCCCCAGCCGTGACGTGGGCAAGGTCAAGGTGGGCGACCGGGTCAATATCAAACTGGTGGCCTACTCCTACCAGAAACATGGCTTCCTCACCGGCGAGATCACCACTATCAGCGAAGGCGCCCAGGAAGACGAAAAACCATCGGCACAACCCGCCATTCCATTTTATCGGGCCCGGGTTTCCATCGATGACCCGACCGCACTGAAAAATGTCCCCAGCAAATTCCCGCTGATCCCCGACATGCTGACCGAATGCGAAGTCAAGGTGGAGAAACGCCGAGTCATCGAGTTTTTCCTTTACCCAATCTGGCGCGCCTTCGATTCCAGTCTGCGCGAACCGTGATCCCCGACATGGATCACTCAGGATTCAAAACAGGATTCCGGCGGAGCGGTAAAAAATCTGTTCAGCCCAGCTCAAAATTTTCGATTTCCTGGCGAATCTGGTCGAGAAAATTTGCAGCTCCGACTCCGTTGGCTACACGGTGATCAAAGCTGAGTGTTGCCACGGCCGTGGACTGGAACCGGAAAGAATCGCCGTCGGGCACCGGATTGGGCCAGGCCTGGCCGATCGCCAGTGTGGCAACCGCCGGGGTCACGATGGCCGGGATTCCCCAGCGCATGCCCGCCTTGCCGATGTTGGAAACGGTCAGCGTCGTCGCTTCATCCGCCTGGTCCTTGCCATCGCGTGCCTGGTCGATCGATGCGGCCAGAGCTGCGAAAAATTCGCTCTGGTTTTTCTGGCATGCCTGGCGTACGACAGCTGTCACCAACACATCCCCCGGCAGCGCGACTGCGACGCCGAGGTTGATCCGACGAAAAACCTTGAGTGCCCGTCCGTCCGGTGCCAACCCGCTGCGGAACCGGTCGTGCTGTTTCATCGCCTGAACCACGGCCCAGCAGGCCATCGCGAACGGAGTCGGCCCACCCGTGGCTTTGGATTTTTCCCGTGCCTGTTCCAGTGCGGTCCAGCGGACCTCGGTGGAGACCGTCACGGGTACGGTCGATTGCGTCCCACGTGACAGGCGGTAGTTGAGTGTAATTTGCGACTGGGGCAATTCGACGACTTCGTAAACATCGTTGCTGGTCAGTTCGGCGACGGGCGCTGTCCCCGCGGCGGTGGGATTTGCCGCTCCGGCAGTGGCACCACCGGCAGCGATCCACGCATCGATATCCTCAGGCATCAGTTTGGAACCGCTGGCCGGGATCTGGTCGGCGACCTCGTTCAGTCCTTTTTCTTTCAGGTAACGCCGGGTCCGGGGCGGGATCTGAACGGAGCCCTTTTTCGCCGGCAAGGCTTTCGCACTCTTTGAACCGGTTGCTCCGCTGTTGCCGGAGGTTTCGTGCGATCCGGAAGCCGAGCTGCCCGGCGGACCATGACCGGCGGACATTTCCTGGACGCCTTCGGCGACTTCCATCCGCGCGATTTCCGTGCCGATCGACAGAACGGATCCGGTTTTCGCGACCCATTCGACCAGCGTCCCGTCGTAGGGCGATTCGACATCGGTGGTGGCCTTGTCGGTTTCCATCACATAGATCGGATCGTCGCGTTTGATTTTGTCGCCGGGCTGTTTCAGGAACTCGACCAGCAGTGCTTCCTGCAGACCTTCTCCAAGTTGCGGGATTCTGACAGAGATCACGGGCATTGCGGGTTATTCCTCAAGAGTTTTTTCGATGGCTGCAACCACCTGATCCAGGTCGGGCAGTGCGGCATATTCGTAAATCGGGTTGTATCCAATATGAACGTCCGGCCGGGAGACCAGCTGGGGAGCGCTGGCAAAGCTGCCGAACGATTCCTCATTGCTGACCAGTTCGCTGATGATCATCTGCCCGACGCTGCAACTGCGGTTGTCTTCCTGCACGACCACCAGCCGGCCGGTTTTTTCCACACTGGCAGCAACGGTCTCGCGGTCCCACGGAACAAGCGACCGCAAGTCGATCACCTCGACTTCGGCAACGTCCGCCATTCGGTCGGCGGCGGCCAGTGCCAGTTCCATGCCGTTGCCCCAGGCCACCAGCGTCACGTCCTGGCCAGAGCGCCGAATTCGGGCTTGGCCAAAACCTGCAGGCGGGACAATTTCGGGGCAATCCATTTGCAAACGGAACAGATGTTTCGGGATCAGAAAAATCGTCGGGTCGTTGGAGTGCATTGCGGTCCACATCAGCGCAGCAGCGTCTTCGGGCGTGCTGGGCACGACAACGCGCAGGCCCGGAATGTGAGCAAACATCCCTTCGTTGGCCTGACTGTGCCAGAGCGAACCACCCGGGAGATAGGCCCCATAGGGAGCGTACATCACCATCGGAACGGTCCATTCACCAAAAGTCCGCCAGCGCAGCGTCGCCATGTTCTGGGAAATCTGGTTCCACGCCGGCCCCACAAAATCGACGAATTGCAATTCAAAAACGGGACGCATCCCACAACTGGCCATGCCGACACCGACACCTGCAATTGTGGCTTCGGCAAGCGGTGAATTGAAAACGCGCTCAGGGAATTTCGTCGAAAGATCAGCCGTCAAACGAAACACCCCGCCTTTGGGGTCGGCAATGTCTTCACCAAAAAAGACATACCGGTCGTCCTCCGCCAGACCTTTCTGGAAAACCGCGTTGATGGCGTCGACCATCCGCCATTTGCGGCCGCCCTGCAGGGGCGGAGATTGCGGCACCGGCAAATCGCCATAGAGATGATCGAGTGTCTCTTCGGCCAGCGGGTCCTGCAGTTTTTCGGCAGCGATGTAGTCCCGATCGACCTGGGCATCGATTTCGGATTTGATCTGTTCCCATTCCGTCGCGTCCAGTTCTCCGGACTGGATCAATTCACTGGACAGTACGACGATCGGGTCGCGCCCGGCCATTTCGTCGATCTCATGCTGCGGGCGGTAGACGCGATGGTCGTCGCTGCTGGTGTGGCTGCACAACCGGTCCAGCTGACAGACCATGACGGTCGGTCCGTCGCCGCTGCGGGCGCGGTGAATCGCCGCCATGCCGGCTTCATAGACCCGGTCAGGATGGCGCGCATCGACGTGGACCAGCCCCAGTCCTTCGGCAAACACGCCCAGCTTGAACGGATTGAATTTTTCGGTGTTGGTGCTGATGCCATACTGGTTGTCCTCGACGATCAGCACGATCGGCAACTGGCGCTCAACGGCAAAAGAAACCGCTTCATAAAATTCTCCCTGTCGGGCCGCCGCGTCACCGACCGTCGCCACGACCACATTTTCCATCCCGCGCATCTGAAACGACCAGGCCACACCGCAGGCCGGAAGCGCGTTGGCACCCGTTGGCGTGGGGACGCTCCAGATATTGTGTGCCCGCGACGAATAGTGGCCAGGCATCTGTCGTCCGCCACTGCCGGTGTCGCGTTTGGCGAAGTAGGCCTTGGCGAGGTCCAGATTCGGGACCCCCTTGGCCAGGACCATGGCCCGGTCGCGGTAGTAAGGGAACAGGTAATCACCTTCGTCGAGCAACAGGGAAATTACCGCCATGGGTTCGTGGCCCATGCCGGCGACCTGGAACCAGCCCTTGCTCTGCCGGTGCAGGACGCCTTCACGCCGGTCGCCTTCGCGGCTGAGATACATCAGTTTCAGCAGTTCCAGGCGATTGTACGTTCGTGTGGCAGTGTGCGAATTCATGTCTCTGTACGTCTGGGGCCTTGGTGAAATGTGAGCGGGGCAAACCCACAGCTGATGGAGCAGTGGGGACCGCCGAAGGTCCGTCGATTCAGGGCCAGGCGATGTCGCCAACGGGACAGCTGGCCCGGACGAATTTCCGTCCACAAAGGACTTTCGCCAGCAATCGCCGAAAGGTAACAACGCCGACCGGGAAACTGTTCGTCCGGGAGACTGTTAACAGCCACGGATCCAAACGGTTTCCCATCCGGAATACACGCAAAACGTCTGTCTGCAGCCGGTTTTCGTTCCACTCCGGCCATCCAGGTTTGCCAAGGGAATTTAGTCTAACAGAGTGCCTGGTTCAAGCGTCCGCCGGCCCCCGGAATGCCGCATCAGACACTTACCAGGAACCGGCCCGCCACATCCCCCGCCAAATCGATTACATTGAACTGCCAAACAGCCCTACAGGGCTGGCACAACCGGCCGCTGCCAGAGCACGCCCGGCAGCTGTGTCATTTGCGGTTTTCCGTGCCCCATTTCAGCAATATCGAATAATCCCGAAATCGAAAAGGTTTTGATGCGATGAGTGATTCGCCCTGTATTTTCCCAAAGTCATCCTCGCTGGTTTCCACTCCGGCAATATTTCGGCCCTTTGCAAACGCCGCATTTTGCCTCGTCGGGCTGGCGGGAATTTTTGTCCACCCCGTCTTTGCCCAGCAGGACACTTCCGATACCAGTCCCGGTGCTGCATTGCAGCGAGTCACGGCGGACATCAAATATCTGTCCAGCGACGAGCTGGCTGGACGCCTGCCCGGCACGCCCCAGATGGACGTCTGTGAAAAATACATCGTCGACGAATTCAAACGGATCGGACTGAAATCGGCAGTCGCCGATGGCAGTTTCCGTCAGACTTTCAATGTCGGCGATCGACGTGTGCTCGACCCCGCGGCGACTTCTCTGACATTACAGGGCCCGATGGACGAAATGAAACTGGAACTGGACACGGATTTCCGTCCGCAGTTCGCCAGAAGTCCTGTCGACGTTAACGGTGAACTGGTTTTTGTCGGTTACGGAATTCGGTCGGAGGAGCTGAACTACGACGAGTATCGCAACATCGACGTCAAAGGAAAGATCGTGGTAATGTTGCGGATGGAACCCCAGCAGCAAGACAAGTCCAGCGTTTTTGACGGTGACCAGACCAGTCGCTACGCCTACCTGCAAAACAAGGTCGCCTCTGCGGCTGACGCAGGAGCGGCTGGCATTATCATGGTCAACGACGGAGTCCGCCCGGAGGACGATTTGGCACCAAGCCAGACTTTCTTTGATGCGATCGGCGAAATGCCCTTCTTTCATCTGACCCGTCAAAAATTCAACGAGGTCCTCGCGCTACAGCCGGTCGTTCGGGGTAACGGCGACAAACTGGACAGCCTCGCGAAAATCGAATCGGCCATCGACAAATCGCTGGAACCGGTTTCCCAGCCGATTGCGGGATGGACAGCGACGCTGAAGACGGCTTCTCCGGTTGTGCCCGTATTGACGTCCAACCTGGTCGGAGTACTGGAGGGCGAAGGGCCGAGGGCTGACGAAACAATCATCATTGGCGGGCACTACGATCACATTGGCGTCGGAGCGTTTGGGTCAAACGCCG
>JBGSVU010000367.1:0-7331 GCA_041752775.1 Pirellulaceae bacterium
AATAATCGATGATGCCCCGAAACTCGGCCTGCAGATTCAGTGCATAAAACGGAATGCCCATCCGTTCGGCGACCCGTCGGGCGTCCTCGGCATCCGAAACGCTGCAGCATCCCTGCTTGTGTCCGGCCCGGCCCGTGACGATCGGCAGCAGGGGCGAACTGGCCGGGCGCCCATCGATCGCACAGGCCTGGACGCTCTCTTCGCCGTGGCGCATAAAGACGCCGATCACGTCGTGCCCCTGCTCCAGCAGCAGATGGGCCGCGACACTGGAATCGACTCCCCCCGACATTGCCAATACGACCCGCGCCATGGTTTCCCCAAAAAATCAGTCTTGAACCGCTCCCCACCAGAATTCCCCGCTCACTCCCATTGTTGGCGCGCTGGCGATTTGGGGAACCCGGGCGAGGGGATCGGTTGGCGCATCATGTCGCTCTGCGCGGGAACAGGGGTCCGCCGTAAATGGCTGCGGAGCCGAGTTCCTGCTCGATGCGCAACAGCTGGTTGTATTTGGCCATCCGGTCGCTGCGCGAGGCTGACCCGGTTTTGATTTGAGCGGTGTTCAAACCGACGGCGAGGTCGGCGATGGTGGAGTCTTCCGTTTCGCCGCTGCGATGGCTGGCGATGCTGGAATAGCCCGACCGCCCGGCCAGATGGATGGCTTCTACCGTTTCGGTCAGTGTGCCAATCTGGTTGACTTTGATCAGAATACTGTTGGCAATCCCCTCGCTGATCCCGCGGGCAAGTCGTTTGGTGGTGGTTACGAACAGGTCATCGCCCCCCAGTTGCACGCGATTTCCGAGGCGTTCGGTCAACAGTTTCCATCCGGCCCAGTCGTCTTCGCTGCAACCGTCTTCGATCGAGCAAATCGGATATTTGTCGACCCAGGCGGCCAGGAAATCGACCATGCCCGCCGAGTCGATTTCGCGACCGTCGATTTTGTAGCGCCCTGTTCCGGAATCAAAAAACTCCGTGGCTGCGACGTCGAGCGCGATCTGGACCTGTTCGCCGGCCCGGTATCCGCTTTTTTCGATGGCAGTCATGATCAAATCAAGAGCCTCGCCGTTGCTGCCGAGGTCGGGTGCGAAGCCGCCTTCGTCGCCGACGGCTGTGTTCAGTTTGCGGTCGTGGAGGACCTTTTTCAGATGGTGGAAAATTTCAACGCCGCAGCGCAGCCCATCCGAAAAACTGTCGAAACCGAGCGGCATGACCATGAATTCCTGGACGTCGACCGAGTTGTCGGCGTGCTGGCCTCCGTTGATGATGTTCATCATGGGTGCCGGCAGGACCCGGGCCGCGGTTCCGCCGAGGTAGCGATACAGCGGCTGGCCAGTGGAAACGGCTGCCGCGCGAGCGACCGCCAGAGACACGCCCAGCATGGCGTTGGCACCCAGTTTCTTTTTGTTTTCCGTTCCGTCCAGTTCGATCATCAACCGGTCGATAATTGCCTGGTCGGTCGAATCCAGCCCGATCAATTCATCAGCGATCGTTTCGTTGACGCTGGCGACCGCTTTCAGGACGCCTTTACCCATGTACACCGACGCATCGCCATCGCGCAGTTCCCAGGCTTCGTGAGCTCCCGTGCTGGCTCCGCTGGGAACGGCCGCCCGACCGAAGGCACCATCGTCCAGAGTCACTTCGACTTCGACGGTCGGATTGCCCCGGCTGTCAAGGATTTGCCGACCCAAAACATCAATAATTGTGCTCATATTCCTGCCTGATATCTGCCTGAATGACTTTGGAGAAAACGACTGGCTGCGCCGACACGTTGCAACAAATTGCCCGGCACGGGATAACTTCCTCGATGAGTGCGGGGCGCTGAACTGTTGAATCGGGTTGGGGAGTCCATGCACTCCAGCCCGTTTCTGGCGTCTCGCAGTTACCATTTTGCAGAATTCCCGGTGACTTCACAGGGGATGACTCCCAAGTAGATGACCCCACGGGTGACCATTCCAATGGCACTGATTTTATTGGTGACGGAGTTCGGCGCCGGATGGAAGTCGGGTACAGAATTTTTACTGGAAGAAGACTTCGCCGGATTGCACGGTGCGGAGCCGACTTCTGCGGTCCCTGGATGGGTGCCCCAAAACCATGTTCACAGGCTTGATTGAGGAAACCGGCGCGGTTCACACGCTGTTGCGCAACGGCGACACGGCGCGATTGACAGTCGTGACGCAGATTGTGCACGAGGATTGCCGCCAGGGAGACAGCGTGGCCGTCAACGGCTGTTGCCTGACGGTGGTGCAAATCGATGGCAACCATCTGTCGTTCGATGTCGGCGACGAGACTTTGAAACGAACCGATCTGGGTGCGGCCCAGCCTGGCACGCGAGTCAACCTGGAACGGGCCCTGCGGGCCTCGGACCGGATGGGCGGGCATTACGTAACTGGGCATGTAGACGCATTGATCCGGATTCTGCAGCGGGACGATGCGGGCGAGTGGTCGACGGTCTGGTTCGAATTGCCGCACCGTCTCGCCGGACAGGTCGCGGAAAAGGGCTCGGTCGCCATCGACGGAATCAGTTTGACGGTGGTCACTGTGCTTCCCGACCGGTTCAGCGTGATGCTGGTCCCGCACACGCTGGCCGTGACCAGCCTGGGCGAGCGGAAAGCGGGTGACAGTGTCAACCTGGAAACCGATTTGTTGGCCAAGTATGTGCAGCGACAACTGTCTGGAGCCGGCAAGCCGCAGTCATGAGCATCCTGATCGGAATCGATGAAGCCGGATATGGACCGAATCTGGGTCCGCTGGTCGTGGGATGTTCGGTTTGGCAGGTCCCCGACGGCGGGGAGGAGTTGTACGATGTTTTGTCCGACGTCGTGGCGCGGCGAGTATGCTCCGGAAAGATCGCGATTTGCGACTCAAAAAAAATCTCCGCTGGACTCGGCGGCATGGAGTTGCCCGTTTTGGCCCTGCTGATGAATGCGTCCGGCGCGGTTCCCCAAAACTGGCACCAGTTGCAACGGCATCGCGTTCCGGTCGCCGACGACCTGGCAGGCGAAACGACGGAACAACTTTCGCTGGGTGACTGGTTCGATTCTGCCGAAGAGAGTGGCGGCAAAGACGCTGCCAGTTCAGGCCTAGGGCTGGATGACGATCTCCTGCGTCTGCCCGTGGATGCCAGCCTGGAACAAACGAACTTGCTGGCGTTGCGAGTGGGCGACGGGATGGACCGGGTCGGAGTTCGGTTGCTGCGGATGGCATTCGCGATGATCTATCCGGGGCAATTCAACGGCCTGTTGCAGAGATTTGGCAACAAGAGCCGCCTGTTGGGAGCGGTTTCCATGCGTGTGGCCCGGTTTGCCCTGGAACATTGCGAACCAGGTGGAGCGATTCAGGTTATTTGCGACCGGCATGGAGGGCGGCACCGTTACGCGCCGTTGCTGCGGGCGACGATGGGCGAGTGCGATCTTGAACAGATCGGCGAATCGGCCCGCGACAGCATCTATCGGATTACTGACCCTTCTCCAGGCGAATCGGCGGGCAACGCAGCGAAGCGGTGTTTTTCGATTGGTTTTCATGTGGGCGGCGAGTCCCATTTGCCCGTGGCGCTGGCATCCATGCTGGCAAAATACGTTCGCGAAATCTCGATGCGGCAGTGGAACGAGTATTGGGCCAGCCGAATTGATGGCATCGTCCCGACAGCGGGTTATCCGGTCGATGCGCAGCGGTTTCGGGATGAGCTGCGGCGACACGTCTCTGCCAGCGAATTGCCCGACCGAATATTCTGGCGCGCGAGGTGACAGGCCGTAGTTTTTCGGTGGCGTTTTCGATTGACGCCGGGGTGCATTTTCCTGTATTCAGACCGTTTGTTTACCCACTGTCTGACAATAGGCCCGGGGACTTGCTGCGCGTTTTGTCAGGCCAATCGGCACCCCAGTCAGTATCCGGGATGATCCATCGCGGCAGACCAAATCGAAGCGACAGCCTGGAGTTGCGGATCGCGACCGGCCTGTTGGCACTGGTGGTTGTCTGCTGCGGATGCCGCACCATCACGATCGACGCGGCGCGGCGCGTGGCTTCGGTGGCCAGTCTGGGCAATTCCAACGCCATCGGCACCAAACCGATCCGGCGGGTGCATCGTCTGGGGCCGGTGGCAAAACTTTTTGCCAGTTCTCCTACACCAAGCGACCGCACGAACCAGTTGTTGCGGCGTTACGTGCTGGACGACCAGTACCGGATGGATCCCGAAGCCGCCATTCGCCGTTTGCAGGAAAACGCGGCTTCCGAACCGGGACTGGAGCGGACTCATGCCGTGGCCGAGCTGGCTTTTTTGCAGGGTGAATGGGCCTCCAGGCTGGGCCAGTCGCAACGGGCCAGCCGGATGTATGCGACGGCGATGGAAAGTGCCTACCGCTTCCTGTTTGATCCGGAGCTGGATGTGGCCCGCAATGCCTACGATCCCCAGTTCCGGAACATTTCGGATATCTACAACCAGTCGCTCGAATCGATTCTGCGCCGACTGATCAAATCGGGCGAGTTGGCACCGGGGAATTCGGTGACGCTGGAAACCATCGACAGCAGCTTTACATTCTCGATCGATGTTCCGGGCCGGTGGAAGTCGGAAAAGTTTGAGAAATTTGAACTGGTCAACGATTTTCAGGTTCAGGGGCTGCACAACCAGTATCGGACGTATGGGCTGGGCGTGCCCCTGATCGCGGTCCGCCAGAGTTCCGATCCGACGCCAAAGTCATTCGAAGAGCATTACCCGCCGGGCCTGACCATGGCGCTGACGGCGTTCCTGCAGCTGGACGAATTGCCCTCGCGCGATCCGTATGCTCCAGCGGGCGAGACCGGCCAGTCCGGTGCGCGGCTGAGTCTGCTGGATCCCCTCGAACAGACGTTTGCCGAAGTCGGACGCCGGATGGTGCCGCTGGAGAGCGACGTGACGACGCCGATGGCCTGGTACCTGAATGATCCCCTGCTGAACACCAACGTCTTTGCCACGCTGGCACTGCTGAACGCGGATTTTGCCAACGACTACGAAGGGCTTTACATGCTGGAACCATACGACCCGAACAAAATTCCGGTCGTCATGATTCATGGATTGTGGAGCAGTCCGGTCACATGGTTGCAGATGTTCAATGACCTGCGGGCCGACCGTTCCATTCGCGAGAATTACCAGTTCTGGTTCTGTCTGTACCCGACCGGCCAGCCCTGGTGGGAAAGTGCCCGCCAGGTGCGCGCCCAGCTGGGTGCAGTGCGCGAGAAACTGAACATCAGCCCTGGGGACGACAACCCGGATTTGCCGTTCAATCAGAGGGTCCTCGTCGGGCACAGCATGGGCGGTTTGGTGGCGACGATGCAGGCCGTGGAAAGTTGCGACAATTTCTGGTCGGTCATCAGTGAACACGACCCGCAGGAGTTCGATGGCGATCCCGAGACCATTCGCCGGCTGGAAGATACCTACTTTTTCTCGCCCAATCCGGCCGTTCGCCGCGTGGTGACCCTGGCGACGCCACACCAGGGAAGCAGCTACGCCAACGAAACAACCCGCTGGCTGAGCCGCAAGGCTTTTTCGCTGCCCCAGGTTTTCACGGGCGATTATGCCGCTTTCACGGCAAAAAACCGGGCACTGATTGCGAATTCAAAACCACTGACCGTGGCAACCAGCGTCGACTCGCTGGCTCCGGACAGCCCCTTTTTCGAACGCCTCGGCCAGGCGCAGCGCGGGGACGCCATCGCTTTTCACAACATCTACGGCAAGATGCACCAGAACGCGGTCAAACTGAAACTGGGACTGGCCGAAGAAGGCGACGGGGTGGTCGGCATCGACAGCGCAAGGCTGGCCGGCGCCGAATCGGAGATCGAAATTGATTCAGCCCACAACACGATCCATCAGACTCCGCAGGCGATCCTCGAAGTCAAGCGGATTTTGCAGGTTCACCTCGCCGGGATGGAGCGCATGCATCCCCAGCAGGTGATCAGCCAGGTGGGCGGGAAAATGCTGGAACCAATCCGGTCAGAAATCCAGATCCCGGCCAGGTTTGAACTGCGACGGTAGGAGTTCCTGCCAAGATTCACCGAACCACTCTCGACGGCGACGTATTCTCGATTGCGAAGCCACTCTCAACGGCCACGTATCGCTTCACGCCGAACGACTCGGCAGATTCCTGCGCCTGTCGCCTGCCAGCCGCGGAATGCCTGCCTCGGAATCCCTGCCTCGGAATCCCTGCCGAAAACCAGTGCCGGTGCTCAGGAATTGCCGTCGTGGTTCCGGATTTTCGACAACATTTCGCGAATCCGCCCCAGTCGACCTCCGGCCTCGTCAGGAATGTTCCGGTTTCCTGTGACCCGATCATTCTGAAACGGCAAGATGCGGCTGCTGCTCTCGGGACTGTCCGGATCGGTCGCCAGCGAAAAGGTCACTTCCTCAAATTCGCAGTCCTCTTCTTCTTCCGGCCCCGTTTCGGACAGAATCTCCGCCGCCGGTCTCAACTCGCCACGGCGGACACGAACATGCCGCGGGGCCTCAATTCCCAGCCGAACGGTGTTTCCCTTGATCTGAAGGACAGTGATTTTCACATCATTGCCAACCATGATCTCCTGCAGATTTTTGCGTGAAAGTACCAGCATCCTGACCTCCATGAATCTCGCGACTCTCTGTTATTCCTGCCCGGCAACATCACACAGGGATGTTGCACCACAGGCCTCTATTCATCCAACGATACGGGAATCCTGGAAAATGTGTTCAAAAATTCTCAAGATTTCCGAAATCCATACCGAAAGCGGGGGCTCGGCGCAACAGGTGCTGGCAGGGCAAATGCTGTCATTGAGCAGTCGTGCCAGCATTTTCGCCGTGTTTTAGCCGAATCTATGGCTTCTGGTTTTCCTCGGAGTCCAGATATTCCGACTGGAGATACTGAATCAAACGCCGCGTCTGACGGAGGGCGGGACCTGATGCTGTGACGACCAGTTTCCCGTTGATTTCCCGAACGGAAGCTTCTCCCCCATTCTGTCGCCAGGAATCCGGATCAATCTGTTCCGTGACCAGAGTTTCCAGTGCGGTTTGGACGGAATTCTGTTTTTCCAGACGGTCTGCCAGTTCGCCCGCGGCGGCCGGGTCAGTCGTGGAGTAAGCTTGAATTCCTGCAGTTTGTTCCGGCAAGCGGTTCGGCAATTTTCCGATCAGGCCTTCGCAGTCAAAAATCCTTGTCCGATGAAACTCGACGTCGTCTTCAACGTCCCGCGAGATGATTCGCACGACTCCACTCTCCACGATAAAAGTCGTGTTTTTCCGGTTCAGAATCGACTCAAGAGCAAATTCCAGCGGAATGTGGGTCAGGCTGGACGAGACCGCGGTGTCTTCTGGCAGGTCGCTATCACTGGCCGTT
>JBGSVU010000368.1:0-10966 GCA_041752775.1 Pirellulaceae bacterium
CCCCTGGCCGAACCGGCTGGACTGCCGACCCTCGAATATGGTGGGGCACACTCCTTTACACAGTCTTCAACCGGTCCTTCACCGGCAGGCAGCTACCGATCGCTGCCCCTGACCAGGGCTCCTTCCCGCTGCATCGCGCCAAGTCCAGGAAAAGGTTTGACAGCACTCACGTGCCGCTGCAAACCTTGGGCTTCGTCACTTCAAGGAAGTATTACATACCTTGAAGTCCACTCGACTGGTAAATGCAGGGCGGGCCTGCATCGACGAGATCAATGGCATCCTCCATCACGACGCTCGCGGCTACCAGTTTGGATTTGGCGGCCAGCGGTGGCGTTCACCTGGATGCGCAGGGATTGCTCAAAGCATGAGAGCCGAATCGGGTAGAGGCGCCTGTTGAGGTGCGTCTTCCCTGCGTCACCGAACATTCGGGTCCCCAGCCGGTGGTCGGTCCCGTTACAATGCCTGGAGGCGTCGCCACTTGAGGCAATACCTTCATCGCGCGGGCTGCTAAAACGATGCCGTTCGTTCTTGACGATAAATGAAGCCAACGTTCTTTTCCTCACCTGAACTTTTTCGGGGATGGCTGGATGAAAATTCAGCCACCGCTACCCATTTGGTTGTGGGCTTCTGGAAAATCGACTCAGGGCGCCCCTCAATGAGTTGGTCACAGTCGGTTGACGAGGCCCTGTGTTTTGGATGGATCGACGGTGTACGAAAGAGGATCGACGATCTTTCGTATCAGATTCGGTTTACTCCTCGCAGGCAGGGATCAATCTGGAGCGCCGTGAATATTGACAAATTCGGGAAATTGCGCGCAGCTGGAAAGGTCACAGCTGCCGGTGAAGCAGCTTTTTCGCAACGAACAGATGAAAGATCTGTCGTCTACGCGTACGAACAGCCTGTCGCTGCTGAACTCACGGCGGAGGAATCAGGAAAGTTCAAAAAGAAACGGGCGGCATGGGAGTTTTTCAACAGCTGTCCCCCCGGTTACCGAAAAGTTCTGCTGCACTGGATCACAACTGCAAAAAAACCAGAAACACGCGAGCGCAGGCTGTCAAAACTCATGGATGCCAGTGAAGCAGGAAAGCGGTTACGATGAGTCCCGGACGGATAGCCCGGACGACCCCCTGCGTCTGAGTTGCGGTCGGGCGTTTCCTGGGATCAGAATCATCTGGCGGCGACCGGCAGATTTTAGTCGTTGCCGCCCACCACCAACTTGCCCGCTGGTGTTTCACCATTTCCCGGTCGATCCGAAGGAATACGGTCAACAGCCAGGTTGGCGCTCCAATGGAAACCTTTGACAACAACTGGCACATTTGCCAGAATTGTCCCGATATTCCCCAGGTTTTTCCCAGGATGTCGCTGATGGCAAATCCGCTCCTGTTACTTGCTGGAATGCCCTCGGCCTTGCCCGAAGACATCGCCAGGGTTTTTCGCCTGACTGAGAACGCTTCTGCCCGCTTGTAGGCGATATCTTTCTTTATGCTGGGGCTTTGCCTGAGCACCATCGCGGTCTGGGGTTTGTGGAATTTTGTTGCGAGGGATTCCGGATGGCTCCCCAGAATTTCACTGGCAAGGGCCATTTGCGTTGTGCTGCTCTGGGGTTCGCTGTTCGTCGTGGTGCTCACGATGATTTCCGGCGCGAGGGAGTTGCTGACGCCGGGGGCCTGGCAAAAAAATGGCGTCACTTATCAACTCACACCGGAAGTGAATGCACCCGGCGACAGGAAAACCGATGACGCAAAAGCAGCAACAAAGTGAAGCCGGATCGACCGGCAAGTCGACGAGACTGTCGGCAACGGTGTTCGTTTGCCTGCTTCTGAGTCTGCCTTTCTGTTTTGTGGATTCGTTGTCAGACGGCATGATCTCGGAATTGACGACGGGATGGGCCAGTTTTTCGGCACGCGTCCTCCCCGCCATGACCATTCGCTGGGATTCCCTTCTGGTCTTTTTCACGGGGATTTTGATTGCCGCGGTTTCGTTGCACACACTGGTCACATGGCTGCTCAGGGAACGCAGGGGGAACCAGCGAAACGAAGTCACCCGAAAAGGCCCATGGAGTTTCAGTTCCAGCGTCGCTACAACGGCCATGATCTTGCTTGTGTTCGCAGTCGGAATATCAATGACAGGGATCGTGCATCAGACGGGATGGATTCTGACAGGAACAGAATCGATCGCCGTTTCGGTCGAACAAACCGCAATCGATGCGGAACTGTCGCGATACAAACCTGACCAGGAAATGCGGGGCGAGTCGTGGATTGCAGCCGTCTCAGTTTTCGCTTTATACGAAGTGCCCGGCAAACCGTCCCGGAACGAATCTTTCAATTCCGTTTCGAACGCCAGCGAGTTCAGGAACAAGCTGATGCCCCTGACCCTCTGTCCATCGCAATACTATCCCGCGATTTCGCGAGACGGATTCGGGTTGTCCCATGTTGTTGCCAATCCCGAAATACTCGGAAAACAGTGGAAGGACATCGAGGGCGCGACGCTGCTGGGGGGCGAAATCAATGCCGGATTCGACCCGTGGGCAGCGCCCCTGAATATTCGAAGCCCAACGCTCGGCATCAGCGAGAACTGGGTGGGTCCTACTCCCGAAAAAGTCGGCTACGGAAGCCAGCATCGGGGGGGCGTGAACATCATGCGAGTCGATGGTTCGGTCGATTACCTGTCGGAAAATGTCGCCCCTGAGGTGCTGAGAAGATTTTCGGGGAGCATGGCACCGGAGTTTTAGACTTCGCCAGCTGACACCCGGAAACCGTTCCATGGGGCCAGTCAGGTCAGTTTTCAGGCGACCGCAGAGTTCGTCAATCCTGGCAGAAAATTCGTCGCCGAGCCCCAGCCGCTTTTTTTCAGAATGGAAGCAGGCTTCGATACGACTTCGATGGTTGGGCAGCACACGCTGCGGCAACACCAACTGGGGAATAAACCGGGTTAGAATGGGCGGGATGGCAACGGGTTGCCATCCATGGCCCGCACTGTGTCGCACCTGACAGGATATCGCCGTTATGCAAACCAGCACATCCTTTGGCATGCCTCTGCCAGAAGGGAGCAATCCCCAGCCCGCGCGCTCTGATCCCTTCCGCATTCTGGTACTGGGTGATCTGGGAAGTGATCGCCCCTGGAGCGATCCGGTCAGAATCGACCGCGACAATTTCGGGCGGGTCTTTCAGCAGTTTCAGGTCCGCGTGCGACTGGGTGACCAGGCGGATTTTCCGGGCACCGATATTTCATTCGCCGCGCTGGATGATTTCCATCCCGACCAGCTGTTTGAACAGCTGAAGCTGTTTGCTTCGCTGCGGGAGCGCCGTGCGCGGCTGGCCGATGACACGACGTTCAGGGACGAAGCCGGGGCGATTCTCGCGGCAGGCGGCAAAGGCCCGGTTCCCGCCGATTCCGCAGAGGAAAAAACGTCCGGGCCGGTCGCTGAATCCGGCGTCGATTCCGGTCCCGCCGATTTGCTGTTGCAGTCCCTCGAACTGACGGAAACCAGCCGCCAGCCCGTAATCGACCAGATTATCGAAGGCCATCTCGGCATTGACGAACTGGTTCGCCGCACTGTCGCTCCCTACGTAGCCGACCGCGCCGACCCGCGTCAGGCTGAATTCATTGCCGGTGTTGATGTCGCGATTGCCGCTGCGATGCGCGGTGTTTTGCACGATCCGGAATTTCAGCGACTGGAATCCGTCTGGCGCGGCATCCGCATGCTTGTTCGCCGGCTCGAGACTGGCCCGGAGCTGCAGATCCATGTCGTGCACGTTCCCCGCCAGCAACTGGTTGCCGATCTGACGGGTGACGATGACCTGACGCGGTCGCGACTGTATCGCATGCTGCGCGCGGCGAGTGAAAACGGTGACACGGCCTGGTCGGTTGTGGTCGGTGATTACGGGTTCGACGCCAGCCAGGCCGACGTTGACGTGCTGGGGCGGCTGGCGCAGATTCACGCGTCACAGGGAGCGGTTTTTGTCGCGGGTGCCTGTCCCCGGATTGTGGGCTGCGAGAGTTTTGCGGCGACTCCCGACCCGGATGACTGGACCATGCCCGATGCAGAATCGTCCGCGCGGTGGCAGGCGCTCCGGGCGCTGCCGTCGGCGTCCAGCGTGGTGTTGGCCTTGCCCCGTTTCCTGGGGCGGTTGCCTTATGGTGCCCAGACCGATCCGACAGACGCGTTTGAATTTGAAGAGATCCCGGACGGTCGGGAACACGAGCATTGTCTCTGGATCAATTCGGCTTTTGCAGTCGCCATCCAGCTGGGCCGGAGTTTCAGCGAGCAGGGATGGTCGCTGGCGTCGGACTGGATTCGGGAACTGGACGGTTTGCCGGTCTGGTTGCACTCGCGGGACGGCGAGACCGAGATGAAACCGGCTGGAGAAATTGAGTTGGTCCTCCGTGCGGGGAATCGTCTGGCCGAAGGGGGGATGACACCGGTCCACTCGGTGCGGGATGAGGGCACGGTCCTGATTCCGGCACTTCGTTCGCTGTCACTGCAGCAGGAGGACGTGGCGGGGCGCTGGGAATAGCGTGCCGGGTTTTCAGGCCGCTTTGACGCACGCGAATTCGGACTGGTCCGGAACAGGGCTTTCGATGATAATTGGCGGGTTCGTCAAGCCATTTTTTGTCTGAAACTACCGGGCGTTTTTCCTGTTCATGAATTCACCTTCAACCTCCACGTCTGAACCTGTCGCGCCGGGGATGGTTTCGCCCCCCGCCGCCGATTTGCCTGATCGCGCCATTCGTCTGGCGGCCGGGATACTCCAGGCTTCCCGCCAGCGGGAAACGGCGCTGGACCGCAAACGTTCGGCGATGATGGCCCGGATGATTGAAGACGAGGCGGGCAAAAAGTTCACCATCATCATGACCGACCAGGTCCTGAAGATGGAACAGCCGGCACGGGCCGCAACCCGTCTGGGCAAACTGTTGAAGCGGTTCGGGTTGCCATCTTATCTGGCGACCGTCGACCGGATCGCGCTGTGGGCGGGGGCTAAACTGGCCATGCTTGCACCCCGTTTGCTGATGCCCCAGGTCACCAGCCAGGTCAAGCGCCAGAGCAGTCATGTGATTATCTCGGCGGAACCCGAAAAGTTTTCCCGCTATGTCGCCCGCCGCCGCAACGACGGTTTCCGGATCAATTTCAACCAGCTGGGCGAAGCCGTTCTGGGCGACCAGGAATCCGACCGCCGCCTGCAGGCCTACCTCGACCGGCTGGGTGGAAACGAGGTGACTTACTGTTCGGTGAAACTGTCCAGTGTCGTTTCGCAGATTTCCCTGACCGGTTATCCGGTGACTCTGGAGATCATGAAAAAGCGCCTCCGCACGCTTTATCGGGCTGCCATCCAGAACGCCGTGAAGGGGGTGCCAAAATTCGTCAATCTGGACATGGAAGAGTACCGCGATCTCGATTTGACGGTCGATGCGTTCACGCAGGTCCTGGACGAAAAGGAATTTGAGCGGCTGGAGGCCGGCATCGTGTTGCAGGCTTACCTGCCCGATTCCTTCCGCGTGCAGCAGGAGTTGACCGCGTGGGCGCGGCAACGGTACGACCGGACAGCGACCGGCATCAAAATCCGGCTGGTCAAGGGCGCCAAGCTGGCGATGGAACAGGTCGAAGCCAGCCTGCGCGACTGGGAACAGGCCCCCTACCACAGCAAACTTGAAAGCGACGCGAATTACAAACGCATGCTCGAGTTCGCCACGCGACCAGAGAACGCTGCCGTCGTCCGCGTGGGTGTTGCCAGCCACAACCTGTTCGACGTGGCCTATGCGTTGCTGATTCGCCAGGACCGGGGCGTGGAGGATCGCGTCGAGTTCGAGATGCTGGAAGGGATGGCCAATGCCCAGGCGCTGGAGGTATGCCAGCGGGCGGGCGGGATGACGGTTTATACTCCCGCGGTTCCGGACAGGGAATTCGAAGCGGCGGTCGCCTACCTTGTGAGGCGGCTGGATGAAAACACGGCGCCGGGCAGTTTCCTCGGCGATCTGTTCGGGCTGGAAGAAGGTTCGGCCGCCTGGGACGGGCAAGTCGGGAATTTTCGCCGGGCGTGCGAACTGGCGTTTGACCCGGCTCTGTCCAGCATGCCGGGCCGCAAACAAAACCGGCTGACCGAAGACCCCCAGCCGCGTCAGGCGGGAGAGCCCTTTCACAATGAGCCGGACACAGATTTTTCGCTTCCCGCCAACCGGCAGTGGGCCGACGGGATTGTCGAAGCCTGGCAACATCGGGAAATCGGGCCCATTCCGGTGTGGGTCGGCAACCAGCAACGGGACTATCCCGCGGAAATCGTGGCGCGCGATCCGTCGCGACCCGGTTATGAGCCGTACCGTTTCGCCGTGGCCACGCTGGACGACATCGATGCCGCACTCGGTATCGCGGTCAGGGCCCAGGTGGAATGGAACGCACGGGGAGTGGCGGCCCGCAGCGAAATTCTGCGGCGAGTTGGTGCCGAGTTGGCCAGGCAACGGGGGGATTCGATCGGAGCGATGCTGTGCGACGCCGGCAAAACGATAGCCGAAGCCGATGTGGAAATCAGCGAAGCGATCGATTTTGCCAACTATTACGCGGGGTCGTTCGACACTCCTGGCTGGTTCGACGGCACCGTTCCCGCGCCGCTGGGAGTTGTTGTGGTGACACCGCCCTGGAATTTTCCTTACGCCATTCCGGCGGGTGGGGTGCTGGCCGCGCTGATGGCTGGCAATGCCGTCATCATGAAACCATCGCGCGAAACGGTTTTGACCGGATGGATGCTGGCCCGGCAGATTTGGGCAGCGGGCGTGCCGAAAGAAGTCTTCCAGTTTTTGCCCATCGCTGATCGCAGCGCCGGCAAACAGTTGATTGTCGATCCGCGAACTTCGGCTGTGATTCTGACCGGCAGTTATGACACGGCGCGGAATTTCCAGTCGTGGCGTCCGGAATTGCCACTGTTTGCAGAAACCAGTGGCAAAAACGCCATGATCATCACGGTCAATGCGGACCTCGATCTGGCGGTCAAGGATCTGGTCCGGGGTGCGTTTGGGCATTCCGGGCAAAAATGTTCCGCTACCAGCCTGGCGCTGATTGAACGTCCGGTCTATGAAAGCGAAAAATTCCGGCACCAGCTGCTCGATGCCGCGCGCAGCCTCGTGGTCGGCGGTTCGTGGAACACCGAGGCGGTGGCGACGCCGGTAATTCGTCCGCCCGACGATTTGCTCCGGCAGGGTTTGACAGAACTCGATGAAGGCGAAACGTGGCTGTTGCAGCCGCAGATGATCAACGACAACCCGTGCCACTGGAGCCCTGGCATTCGGATGGGTGTGAAACCCGGTTCGTGGTATCACCGCACCGAATGTTTCGGACCGGTGCTGGGCCTGGTCTGTGTCGAAAACCTGGAGCAGGCGATCGAAATCCAGAACAGCAGTGAGTTTGGACTGACCGGCGGGTTGCATTCGCTGGACCCGGACGAAATCCGGATTTGGCGCGAACGGGTTGAGGTCGGCAACGCCTATATCAACCGGGGCACAACGGGTGCGATTGTCCAGCGGCAACCGTTTGGGGGCTGGAAGAATTCGGTCGATGGACCGGGAGCCAAGGCGGGTGGTCCGAATTATGTCGCGGCCTTTTGCCAGTGGAGTGAAGCGTCGCTGCCATCGCTGCGTGGCCGCCCGGACCAGGCGACTGGCGAACTGGCGGGTGCCCTAACGGGAATGTTGCACGACCAGAATGCGCGGGAAAAATTTGCTGCTGCTGTGGGAAGTTACAGTTACTGGTGGCGCGAACATTTCGGTATCGAGCACGACCCCTCGCAGGTTCATGGCGAGACCAATCACTTTCGCTACCGTCCGCGGCCGTGGCATCTGTTGCGGCTGAACCATCCGGAAACGGGCGAAGCGCTGCTGGCGGCGGCGATGACGGCTGTCGCCTGCCGGATGGCCGGGACTCCGCTGCAAATCAGCATGCCCCGCAGTGCTGCATGGACGGGGCCCCTGTCGACGCTGGCCGGTTGCAATGTCTGTCTGGAGTCGCACGAATTGCTGACGATGCGGCTGGCCGGGATGAGCGGTGGAACGTTGCGGGTGACCGATCCGGTTGCGGGCGAAATCTTCGATCCGGCGAAGATTGGCAACACTCATGTGATCGCCGCACCGGTACTGGCCAATGGGCGGATCGAATTGCTGAATATTCTGCGGGAGCAGTCGGTTTCCCAGACCGTGCACCGCTATGGCAACCTTCTGTAGTGGCGGCCGAAGCGCTCCGCAGGGCGAACAGAAACTTTTCGGCGCGTTAACCGGGGCGGCCTGAGACGGTTGTGCGGCTGGCCATTGCTGCTCTGGAAAAATGCCGTCAACCGCTGCGACCGGCAAATTCGAACAAATGGGATTGACGGCCCGTAGGAACGCCTGGTCGAGTCGTGTATTTTTGGTGCGCGAGTCTGAAACCGGAGCTATCGTTGCGCACCGCACCCGGATTGGCTTTTGCCAGTCTGCTGCGGCAAACGAACGGCAACACGAATTCCCGGTGTGTTATCACTGTTTGCTTTCAAATGCTCGTTTCGACTTGCCAAGAGACCCGAGAAATGGACCTGCAATCATCCCGTTACATCAAGAACCAGGAACTTCTGGAAGAGACCCCGCCGGTCGAACCCGCTGTCCTGCCGATTGTCCGGATTCTGGAGTTTCCGGAAACCGATCGTGGCCGCTTCGTAATTGTCTGCGGCAGCGTATTGCTGTTGGCGGGATTTCTCCTGGCCAACTTTGGTGCCCTGCAGTTCCTGACGGCGCATTCGCAAGAAGAACTGGCGGCCAACTGGCTGGCCTGGTTGTTGCCATTCGACAATGCGCCGGTGACCCGCTGGGTTGTTTTCGGTGTGACTTCGGTTTTGATGGCATCCGGCATGGCGATGATTGGCAGCCAGACTTATCATCCCAGCCTTCTGGCGTTGCATGTGCTGGTGCCGCTGTCGGTATTGCCGGTGATTTTTGGCTATATCTACCGTTCCAGTTGCGACCGTTATCCGATGGCGACCCAGATGTGGGCGGGTGCGGGTGCTTTCCTCGCGGCGACCGCGCTGGTCTGGCTGGGATCTGCGATGGAATCCGGACAGAGTCACCTTCAACTGTTCATTTTCGCTTTTCAGCTGCAATCCGCGCTGGCCCTGATTTTTGGCAGCCTGCTGGCATTCTGGCACCAGATCCGGACCGAAGCTGCCTTCGAAAAACAGCTTGCCGCCGACCCGTCGATCACGGCAGCGTAGTCCCGATCAATCGTGAACAGGCACTTGTTGTGACTTTCTGGTCACAGCCGCGGGTGGCCTACCTCCGGTCGTTGAACTGCTGCAGCAGGTCGTCGCGGGTGGATTCGAAGCGGGGCGGCCAGGGAAACATCGCCAACATGACGGCGATCATGAACAGTGCTACTGCCAGCGCGACCCAGTTCCCCTCCAGCAACGCCCCAATCGCACAGAGGAACGCGGCGCCTTCCAGCAGTGCAAATCGGATGATGTATTTGTTCATCGACGCGGTCGTGGCAATCCGCAGCAGAGCCGAATTCGCCTCCCCGACTTCACCGCGCGGAAGATCCTGTTTCGCACGCTGAATCATGGACCGGGCCAGCAATCCCGGCAGGAAACAGGCCGTCAGCAGCGACACCACCGCGATGCCCGCGCCGATCCATGTCACCGGTCCGGCCGCCGTCCAGCTGGGCTGCATCTGCGCCATCGCCGCAACGATCACGAGGAAGACCAACGGTCCGGCGACCAGTCCCCCACAGATGATCAACAACGTCCGTCCGGCAGTCTGCGGATTCATCGGCTGGTTACTGCTCATCCGTTATCCCGCCAGTTTCTGTACCAGCTGGGCAACCAGCTGGGGATCATCCTGCTGGACCATATTGTCGATGGTCGCTTCCTTGACGCCAAGTTTCCCGAGGTGCAGACGCAGGCTTTCCCAGTATTTCTGCCGCTTCTTGCCTTCGGACAGGTAGAGTTCGGTGACCAGTTCCTGGACCCGCTGCAGGGCGATCGAATCGCGGTTTTCGTAATAGTTGCGAATGATCTTCTGTTGGTGTTTGGTGCGCTCGGTCATGCTGGAAAAAACCGGGATGATTGATATGAAAATGGTTTGGGGACAGGCCTCGCCGATCCTGTCCGTTCATCGGCCCCGGCCACGGGCGGTGTTCATGATTTTCGCATCCCGCCTACAGCCCGTCCAGCCGAAACAATCCTGTTTCAGCACAAATCTGGCCGTCGCAACAGCCTGAGTCACTGGCGGCAACAGCCCGCATGGCCGGGATAGCTGTCCTACTGTCCGGTCGCCAGCCTGGATGCCGTCAACAGAATCGCGACACAGCTGGGAGCGTGCGTGATCCGGCCATCTGCCACCATCGCTACAGCCTGGCTGAGCGGCAGGGACAGCTCCCCAATCAACTCGGTCGCTTCCGGCGCGGCCGGAACCCGGCTGAGCCCCCTTGCCAGAAACAGCGCCGTTGGCGAAACCATGATCGACGTGAAGGGATCGACTGTGGTCATCCATTCCATCTGTGCGGCCTTCAGCCCCAGCTCTTCCTGCAGCTCGCGATGGGCACACGCCAGCGCGGTCTCGCCCTGGTCGATTCCGCCACTGACCGCCTCGACCGTCTCGCGTCCCACTGCGTAATGGAATTCGCGCGTCAGCCGGACGTGGTTTTCTTCGTCGAGGGCCACGACGCAAACGCCGGGCTTGATGGCAACGACCACATGCTCGCCGGGACCACCATCCGGACGGACGACCTGATCCCTCGCAAGCCGCAGAAAATCATTGCGAAATATTTCCTGCGTCTCGCGGATGCGCCACGGACCAAATTCGCCGCTGGAAAAAAGAAACCGGCCGATTTGCAGCGGATCGGACTGGGCAGGGTCTTTCGAATCAGACATGGGAATCGGCGACGAGGATGGGGATTGATGGGGGCCTGGGGGTATTGTATGCGAAATTGAAACGCGGCTTCCGCCCGGATAAACCGGAC
>JBGSVU010000369.1:0-2009 GCA_041752775.1 Pirellulaceae bacterium
AACGAATACCAGAGCGTAGGCCGTAACGAGCCGGGCGAGTTACGGCAGCCAGCGCGACGCATCAACACCCATTGACGCTGCTTTCTGAAAAAGCGCCAACAATGCCACAACGAGACCGTAGGCCGCAACGAATACCAGAGCGTAGGCCGTAACGAGCTGGGCGAGTTACGGCAGCCAGCGCGACGCATCAACACCCGTTGACGCCGCTTTTTGAAACAGCGCCAACAATGCCACAACAATTCCGCTGCACAACGTCGCCATGGTTTCGCGCGGGTTGCCCTATCGCCGGGCATGACTCAACATGCCGGAAAGTCAAAATTGACGTACCACGAACACCTTGCTGGCGTGATTCACGAGGGATCCTTTCCCCCTGTTACGGCCCTTGCACGCAATGTTACGCGACTGCGACCGGCGTGTTGTCCAGCTCCGGCTGGATGTTCTGCTCGAACAACTCGTCAGCCAGCTCGAGTGTCTCATTGACATTCAGGTTGCCTTTGACAATCTGTCCCGAATGAATCACCAGGACTCCCGGGATCGAAGTCTTCACGGGTGGCAAACGCTGTGAAAAATTCAGTGTCGGCAACGCCATCACATGTTTGGCGCGGGCCACGGCAAAGCCCGTCACATCGTCACGGCGGAAATCGGGATACATTTTCTCAAGCGTGTCCAGCATCCGCTCGCGAATCGAATCGTCTGGTTCCTCAAACGCCGCCTGGTCCGTCGCCACAACATAGCGTGGCAGGTACACCAGCGAATTGCCCTGCAGTTCTGCCGGATCGACTATCGACGTCATCTCGACCACCCCGGTCAGTGGCACCCAGCGGTCGGTGATGTTCGTCACGTAGTATTTGGACAGCGGCCGTTTCATCAGCAACGACGAACAGACCACGCCGAGATACTCGACATCGCGCAGACGTTGCTGTTCGTCGGCGTTCAGGTCCGGGCAGGCGGCGGCAATCGCCCCAGCAGGGGTGGTGAAAATAACCCGGTCAAACTTCTGTCTGTTGCCACTGGCGAAATCCACATCCACACCGCCGGCGCCGTCACTGGCTGCCCGGGTGACGGCCGCCGAAGTCATCAGTTGCACGCCCATCGACTCCAGCCGGGACGTGAGGGTCTCCAGAATCCGGGCATAGCCGCCGGGGACGTAGCCGAACATTTCTTTCTTCAGACCGGTCTGCCGCGCCTTGTACATTCGTGCAATGTACGACCAGATGAACCCGGCGGAAACTTTTTTCCACGCGTCGCCCAGTTTGGCCTGCAACAGCGGACGCCAGATTTTTTCAAAGGTGCTGTTGCCCGACCAGCGCCGCAACCAGGTTTCCACAGGCATGGATTCCATCCGTCGCCAGTTGCGGATCTTTGAACCAAAAAAAATTGTCGACCCAAGCCGGAATTTCTGGTACAGGTTCAAAACGGGAAAACGGAGGAACTCCAGCGAGTTGGACATCGAATGGAGTTTGCCACCCGAATAAAATCCCGTTTTGGTTTCGACCCAGCGAATTTTTTCCTCCAGCCCCAGGTCATCCAGCAACGCCCGCAGTGCCGTGTCGGACAGCAGCGTCACATGATAAAACCGGTCCCACTGGACATCGCCAATCCGCCAGGTGCTGGTCAAGCCACCAAAACGGTCCGCCGCTTCGCACAACGTTACCCGCTGGCCCTTCCGGGCCAGTTTCAGCGCCAGTGCCATCCCCATCATGCCACCACCGACAACACACCAGTGCCGCTGGGTGTCATTCTCCATTACCTGCATCATTCAAGGCCCTGAATCAAAATTCGCTGTTGACACTACCGGATCGCTCGCATCCAACGGATCGCAAGTTCCCTTGGCGGTCCGCGGGGGAATTGCTTCCGGCTGCAGACCGGCGTTCGCTGCCCGGAACAGGTTTACTGCAATCCAGTGTAATTCAGGTACTGGCCTGGCGAAGTGCAGAGACTGGGGCCAGGACAGTTTTCTGGAACTTTCCCTTACTTCCGGGCCCTGTCGGCAGAAGGGGCGAAATCTG
>JBGSVU010000370.1:0-2463 GCA_041752775.1 Pirellulaceae bacterium
AAGGTTTTCACGTCGACGGAATCGGCCCATGTGAAGGAAGTTGTTTCCTCGTCGCGTGAGGGCGGAGCGTCGCTGAACATCCTCTCGGGGCTGGTGGCAGGTAATTTCTCCTGTCTCTGGCTGGGACTGGGGATCGTCGGGCTGATGGCCCTGTCGTACTACTTTGCCCTGATGGGGCTGGACAAGTTCATGGTGGCTCCGCCCGTGTTTGCGTTCGGGCTGGTCGCGTTTGGGTTTCTCGGAATGGGTCCGGTTACCATTGCTGTCGACTCCTACGGACCCGTTACGGACAATGCCCAGTCGGTCTTTGAGCTTTCCCAGATCGAATCCGTCCCGGGGATTCGCGACGAGTTGAAGCGGGACTTCAACATCGACGCCAAATTTGCCGAAGCCAAACATTTCCTGGAAGAAAACGACGGGGCTGGCAACACGTTCAAGGCCACAGCCAAACCGGTTTTGATCGGTACCGCTGTTGTTGGTGCGACCACGATGATTTTTTCCATCATCATGGTGCTGACCGACGGATTGAATGATCCGGAAAAAGTCAAAATGCTGGGACTGACTCATGCCCCGTTCGTGCTCGGGCTGATCACCGGCGGTTCAATTATCTACTGGTTCACCGGAGCGAGTATTCAGGCCGTGACTACCGGTGCGTATCGGGCGGTTGAATATATCAAGGCCAACATCGATCTCGAGAATTCCACCGCGGCATCGACCAAAGACAGTCAGAAAGTGGTTGAAATCTGTACGAAATACGCCCAGAAAGGGATGTTCAACATTTTTCTGAGCGTGTTTTTTGTCTCGTTGTCGTTTGCCTTTGTCGAACCGTTTTTCTTTATCGGTTACCTGTTCTCGATTGCCATCTTCGGGCTGTATCAGGCGATTTTCATGGCCAATGCCGGGGGTGCCTGGGATAATGCCAAGAAACTGGTCGAAGTCGACCTGAAAGAAAAAGGCACTCCGCTGCACGATGCCTGCGTGGTTGGTGACACCGTCGGCGACCCGTTCAAGGACACCTCCTCGGTCGCCCTGAACCCGGTCATCAAGTTCACCACGCTGTTTGGACTGTTGGCTGTCGAATGTGCAGTTCACCTGGGTGATCTGAAATTTGCCGCAGATTTTCAAACCAGTTACGGCGTGTCCCTGAATGCGGTGGTGGCTCTGTTGACCGGAGCGATTGCCCTGTTTTTCATGTGGCGTTCGTTTTACGGTATGCGGATTCGCTCTGGCAAAGCGGCGGCCTAACCGCAGGGACGGGGACGGGTTCGCAGCAAGTGGGTCGTTGCCGACGGCATCCTTTCAGAGGGTGGGCGCCGGTGGCGATGGAACGGCGAAACCGCTGCGGACCAGCCAGTTCGCGGAACTGCGGCCGATATGGACGTTCCTGTTGTTTGAAACGAATGCCAACCGTACTTTTCGACATCGACGGGACGCTGATTGACGCCGCCGGTGCCGGGCGCCGGGCGATGCAGCGAACGGTCTGGCAGCTGTATGGTATTGCCGACACGCCGGAAGTTGCCCTGCAGGGCCGGACTGATTTTGCGATCTTTGGCGAGGTCCTTTCTCTGCTGGCCTGTTCCACCGAGACGCACTATCCGGTTTTTCGCAGGCACTATCTGGTCAATCTCGACCGGGAGCTGAATGATGTGGCGGCAGTTCGCCCCACGCTGCTGCCGGGGGTGGCGGAACTGGTCGGTTCCCTGTTGGCCGGGGGAGACTGGGGTCTGGGACTGGTGACGGGAAATGGGCGCGCGGCCGCGATGTCCAAGCTGAGAACGGTCGCCATGGACCGCTATTTCCGGGACGGCGGATTTGGCGACTGGACTGCCTGCCGCAACGAAGTGGCTGCCGAAGCACTCAGGCGCTGTTGCCTGATGAATTCTGGGGTGCGGGACCGGGTCACTGTCATGATTGGCGATACTGTCCACGATGTGACTTGTGCCAAATCGATCGGCGTTCCAGTGATTGCCGTTTTGACGGGTGGTTCCAGTGCGGAGGATATGGCGAGGTGCGGTGCCGATCTGATTGTTGAATCGTTGCGGGAGGTGACACCGCAGAGAATGCTGGAATTTGGCTGATCGGGTCAGGATTTTCGGGTTGCTCCGGTTGCAGCATCTCTGGTTTTCAGGATTTTCCGGTCGTGGTGGAATCGCAGAAAGTGGAACCGGCATATCTGAAACAGTTGTTGAAACTGGCAGAAAATGCCGGTTATTCGTTCACTCGTCATTCAGGGCGTGGTAAGATTGGCAGAACACGGCCCTACTGTACCCGGCACGCTGGCAACTTCGTTCACCGCTGATGCGAATGCCAGTAACGAACCGGAACGGGCTGGCATGAACTCATGGCGACTGCTTTGACGCAGGCAGGTTCGCTGACCCAACTCGCGTCACGTGTTTGCAGAATGTGGTCGGGTGCCACTGGCAAGGTTTCGTATTGGCCCCAGGGTCAGGAAACCCTGGCGTC
>JBGSVU010000371.1:0-2221 GCA_041752775.1 Pirellulaceae bacterium
GCCGGTTTCCCACCTGGTCGTGGTTTTGGGAACAAACGACCAGTCGCCGGGGTTCGACATGCCGGGCGGAAGTTCCATGACGGCGTCCGAGATATCGTGAATAACCTCCATCCTGAACGAAGCCGTCGCGGTAGGCTTTCACGATGTCGTTCATTCCGTTGTAGTCCACGTAGTATCCCGAACGCTCATCGGTCAGTTCCGTGCGCAGCGCATGGTGCAAGTCATCACACCACTGGGCGTCGATACCCAGTCCGCCCCGGTCGGTCGGCGTGATCAGCCGCGGGTCGTTCAGACTGCTTTCGGCGACCGTAAACACGTGGCGATTCATCCGCTTGCCCGCCATCCGCACCGCCTCTGCCAGCTCCTGCAAAAAGGGCCTTGCCGTAAAATCAACGATCGCGTGAACGGCATCCAGCCTCAGGGCGTCGACATGAAAGTCTTCGATCCAGTAGAGTGCGTTTTCAACGAAAAATCTCCTGACCGCATCGCTGCCGGGACCATCGAAGTTGATGGCCTCGCCCCACGGTGTGTGATGGCGACCGGTGAAATAGTCGCCAAATTCCGACAGATAATTTCCTTCAGGACCGAGATGGTTGTAAACCACATCCAGCACGATCGCCAGGCCGCGCTTATGAGCCGCGTCGACCAGCCGCCTGAGTCCGTCCGGCCCGCCGTAAGAGTTCTGAACTGCAAACGGATGGACGCCGTCGTAGCCCCAGTTGCGATCGCCCGGGAACTGCGCGACCGGCATCAGTTCGATCGCCGTGATCCCCAGTTCCTTCAATTCATCAAGGTGGTCGATAACAGCGTCAAAAGTGCCTTCACTGGTGAATGTGCCGACATGCAGCTCATAGGTAATGAACTGATGCAGCGGGATGCCGCGCCAATCCTGATCGGTCCAGCCAAAATCCGGAGCGACGGTGGCTGATGCAGCGTGGACGCCGTCGGGTTGCGATCGTGAAGCGGGATCCGGTCGGTCCCGCTCGCCATCCATGCAAAAGAAATAGCGGGTGCCGACCGCGATTCCCTCAACCCGTTGTTCCCAGTAACCCGAATCCAGACGCTGCATGGGAACCAGACGTTCCTTCGGACCCGGCAGTCTCAACTCCAGACTGGTGGCATGGGGTGCCCAAACCAGAAAGCGGCACGATCCGTCACGCAGGTGAGTGGCACCGAGTTTCGCAGCATCGAGTTTCCATGGGCAGGCAGCCTGACTTTTTGCGTGAGTCATCATCCTGATCCCAGTTTCATTTCGACAGGGCCTGGCCTTTTTTTCCGGCAGTCTTCTGCCGGCGGTTTCAGGCACGATTCGAACGTTTCGACATTTCCGGCAGAGTCGTGTCTGGGCGTGTGGTCATTGAAGATGATCCGGGGAACAGTTGCGAACAATAGAATGGACATGGTTTACTCCGGCAGCAGGTGGGGCTCGATCAGATGCAGGATCCCGTCCAGCGGTATGTGTACCCACCCGGGACGATGGTGCAATTCGAAGTTGAGTTCATGCACGGCCTGTTCCAGAACGTAAATGCCCAGCAGGGACTCAAGGTCACCCCTGCTGGCAGGAAGATAGTCTCCCCTCGCGGCCTGCGACAGGTACGACTTCAGGCAGGAGGCTACGGTCCAGGTTCGCCAAACGGTCATCCAGGGTCCGAGATTCTGGCTGCTCGCCGACGGCAGCAGGGATTCGCGGCGGGGCGCGGAGGCTGTTGCATGTGTTGCATAGTGAAATGAACGAATCAGACTGGCCACGTCGCGCAGCGGAGAGGTCTTGATACGCCGCTGTCCGACCGGCCGGTTCTGTTGGCCTTCGAAATCGACAATGACAAAATCCTTCCCGGTGAACAGGGCGTGGCCGAGATGAAGATCACCGTGGCAGCGGGTCCGCCACGCCGTGATCCGGCGATCGACGATGTCATGATATCGGCCGATCAGTCCCTGTTCGTTTTTCAGAAGTCGTGCGGCCCGCACGGCGACTTCTTCCGGCAGGTCCGCCAGACGTCTGGCCAACACGGCCAGCGTTTTGCGCGCTTCCGTTCGCAGCGACTGATAGAGGCTGCGTTGATACAGACGGGTAAATGGTTCGGGGGCGAGTTTTTTTTCCTCAGCGGCTGCCAGGGCCAGATGCAATTCCGCTGTGCGTCGGCCCAGCAGTTCCGCCCAATGCAACCAGGATCCGACGGTTTCCTGCACTGCGGCCGGCGGGACCGCTTCGGCCAGATCG
>JBGSVU010000372.1:0-2967 GCA_041752775.1 Pirellulaceae bacterium
GCTGTCGGCCTCGGGCTGCACGCGCACCGGGCCTCCTTCCGTGTGCAACTCGCTGACAAACGGACTCAGCACCAGCTCGATCGGCTGGTCGTTTTCATTTTCATACCGGCTGTTTGGCCCGAGCACGATCAGCGCCAGCAACACCATCATCAGCACATGCAGCAGAAAACTGACCATCCACGCGGGCAGCCAGCCCGGCAGGGCCCATCCGTTGTCAGCCAATTGCCGGGCAAAATCGCCTTCTGAAATCCCGATCTGCCGGTCGCCAGTCCACTCGTCAACCGCCGCCTCAAAAGGATTGACGACGGGATAGATACTGACCCGGCGTTCGGGCAGGGGTTTCTTTTTCGCAGGGAAGGGTAGGGGGACGCTGTCCATTCGCTGTTGCAGCTGCGCCACCGTGTCACGTTCCAGTGCGATCGAACATTGACAGCGCCAGCACTCGGCCAGCCCCAGCCACAACCGTACACTCATCGGCGCACCGCAATCGGGACAGGCACAGGACACGACATTTCCGGCAATCCGGAACTCGCGGTTGCCGATTCTGAAAACCAGGACAGCCGTCTCAACGGGGTCGGGTATGGCGTCCGGTTCCCGGTTGTCGGCCGTTTTTTCGCCAGTCCCGGCCGTGATCCGTTTGCCGGCAGCCAGCCGGGCCATGGGCAGATGCGGACGCAGGCCCGGAATGCTCCAGTCCGTTCGCGCGAGGCTTTCGGCCCGGTGCGCAAAGGACTGGTCAAGAAAGTCGAATTGTCCGGATCGGGTCATACGGAGTGGCGAGAGGGTGGATTCCGCACATGTTGCCAGCGTTTTTCTGCAGTGCTGGCAGGGCCGGTGGCGAAGTCTCCATTGTAATAAAGCCGGTCCGGATTTGCTCGTGGCGACGTGCTGCCAGCCGGTCGAAGTTCCAGCGCGGTGCAGCAACCCGGAGCCGAGTTTCATTTTTGAACCGCCAGCAACCGGTCACAACCGGGGATTTGCAGAGGGTCGGGGTGCTGGCTGGCGCCCGCAAAACCACCTGTGTCGCGACGGACATTGTGACATCGGCCGTTCGCTAGCAGGATATTGCGGGGTGATAAAATTTGCCGGTCGAAAAAGGGCTATCGGTTAAACTTCCCGCGCCGGTTGTGACGATGTTTCACTCAGACAGCGACACGTGAGTGTTCGCAAGGCAAATTATCGGTCTGTTGCAAATGACTTGCAGCCGGCCCGGAGCGGTTCTGATGACACCCCGATCGCAGCCTGAAAAGGCAGCCCAAAAAATTCACGGAGGAATGAGCATGCGTCGGCTGATGATTGCGGCGCTTCTGGCAATCGCCTTGAGCAGCAACGTGGGGTGCTTTTTGCCCATTTACGATGCCGACCCGGCAGTCCGGGCCCGGCAACTGATTTACACTTCGGAAAACCTCCGCAACATGCGTGAAGAATGGCACCGCTTCTGGTTCCTCGACATGCCCGATCTGCAGACACCGCAGCGGACTCACGGCGGGATCTTTTAACGAAGCCCGACCCTGACCGGCTCCAGGGGCGGATCCAGCCACCGGTTGCTGTTTGAAACCCGAATCCCGATCTCAAAAGAGAGGTCCGCGCGATCCGCGCGGCCTCTTTTTTTTGTCTCTGTGTGAATCGGGAAAATCCCGGAGAGGGACTCAGTCCTGACGTTTTGAGCGTCCTGCAGTTTTGGGCGTCGCTGGTTCAAAGCCCAGGACAGGTGGCCGAAGTCCCGGTTTTTTTTCAAGTGAGGTGTTGCAGACGCGCGGTGCTCCGCTCCCCTGGACCCGTTTGATCCAACTGGTGCGTGCCAGAAATCCATCGAACCTCGCGGCGCCGACTGCCTCATGTCCGGGCCCGCAGCATTTCTGTTAAGCTGGGCGGTGGTTCCATTCCCATAACCCGGCTTATTAGCGCAATTTATTCCCGACATGCGAGTCCTCTCCGGCATCCAGCCCACCGGGCGTCCCCACTGGGGAAATTACTTCGGCGCGATCCGTCAATACATTGCACTTCAGTCCGAAGAACAGGCGTTTTATTTCATCGCCAATCTGCATGCGTTGACCACGATTCGCGACCGCGAGTTGTTATGGCAACACAGCCTGGACGCCGCGATCGATTTGCTCGCCCTCGGACTTGATCCGAACCAGGCGGTTCTGTTCATTCAGTCAGACGTTCCCGAGGTTTCTGAACTGTGCTGGTTGCTGATGTCGGGCACACCGATGGGGCTGCTGGAACGGTGCGTCTCGTTCAAGGAGAAAAAGGAGAAGGGAATAGCCGCTGCCACCGGGCTGTTTACCTACCCGGTCCTTCAGGCCGCTGACATTCTCGCCTACGATTCCACCACGGTTCCCGTCGGCCAGGACCAGACGCAGCACATTGAAGTTTGCCGTGACATCGCCCAGGCGTTCAATCACCAGTTCGGAGAAGTCTTCGTCGTGCCGGCCGCCAAAGTCCTGGCGGAATCGGCAAAAGTCCCCGGGCTGGACGGCGAAAAAATGTCCAAAAGCTACGGCAACACTATCGAAATTTTTGAAGACACCAAAGCGGCCCGGAAAAAAATCATGCGGATCGCCACGGACTCGCGGCCGATGGAAGAGGCCAAAGATCCGGACACCGACCACCTTTACCAGCTCTACTCGCTGTTCGCCTCCGCAACAGACCGAAACGCGATGGCCGATACCTACCGGCGAGGTGGATTTGGATATGGTGAAGTCAAAAAGGCCCTGGCCGATGCGGCCGAAACCTTTTTTGCTCCCGCCCGCCAGCGCCGCGCGGAATTGGTGTCGCGGCCCGACGAAGTCCGCCAGATTCTCGGGGATGGAGCTGCCAAAGCGCGACAAAAAGCGGCGGAGGTGTTGCGGCGCGCCCAGCAGGCCTGTGGCGTCAAACCCGGTCAACCGGACTTCTTGCCAAAACCCGGATCCACCCGACAATGACTGACAACATGACGACCAGAATTCCGGCACAAAAATT
>JBGSVU010000373.1:0-3748 GCA_041752775.1 Pirellulaceae bacterium
CAGTCTGCTGGTGCCAAATGCCAGTTGTTTTCTGGAATTGTACAATCCGTGGTATCGCGGAAGTGCGGGCGCTGCGGTAGCCAACACGGATGTATTTCCTGCGGAGTTTTATGGGGCCAACGGCGTCGATTTACGGCGTACAGCGGGTGTCGGAAACCGGATGTCGCCGGTGTGGAGGATTCTGACGGTTCGGTACAACGATTCGACCAACAACGAGCAGAACCTGCGTGCGATTTACTTTGTGCGGCCGGGCATGGCGGTATTGCAGGCGCCGACCGACGGAGAGGTTTTCTTTCCGGATCCAGGGCAGGCCTTTGGTGAGGTCCGGCCGGGGCAGTACGCTGTGGTTGGATCAACCGGAGTGACTTACAGCGGCGCGTTCACGACGTTTATCGGCCGGCGGAGCACGGTGACCTGGAGTGATCCTGCCGAGTTGGCGGATACGCGGAGGATTTCGTTGAATCCGGCGACCGGCACTGTGTCGTTGCGATGGTATGATCCGGCTATCAATGACTGGGCAACCACGGACCGGACCAATATTGTGGTGGTGGCTGTGGGTCGTCACGAGAATGGAACGGCGGCCGGAGAAGCCCGGTCACTGGGTGTGACCGATCCTGCGGCGGGATACCTGTCGCTGGCCGGAACCGGTTCGCTGGCTTCGGTCCCGGACGGATGGAAATTCGTCGATGCGGGTTCTGCGGATTTCACTCTGGATGCACCGGCCGACTATACGCTGAACAGCAATGGAATGGACGAATGGTTGCAGTATGACCAGTTTCCACCCGATCCGGGTGCGACGCCTCCGGCCGTAACGGTTGGCGGATTGCGCGATGACGCATTGCATCCTGGCGTGCGCAGGTTCCGCCTGCAGCGTCTGGCGAATCCACTGATTCCCTACAACCAGGTCACGAACCCCTATCTGACGATCGACGAGATTGGTGGCGACGTGGCGACATTCAATGGAGCGCACGGGACTCGCGAATTCGAAATGGGGACCGAAATTCCGGCTTCTCCAGTCGATTTGGTGATGGCCGCTTTTGAACGGAGTACCAATCAGAATGGTCCGTCGGCCACTCCCGATCCCGTCGTGATGAATGACCTGAATCTGTGGCGGTCGGACAAGCTGGGTCGAAACGAGAACCCCAACCTGGGATCGGCTCTTCCGGGCAGTCCCTACGCGACCCCGACGCCGGGAACGGAGCCGTTTTTGATTCCGCCAGTTCCGGCTGACATGCATTTCGTTTCCCAGAACATTGTCAATTCTCTGGGAGAGCCGGATCTGGGTTACCGTCATGCGTTGACCAATCCGGGATATGTCTTGAAAAGTTATCCGTGGTTGACCTGGAACAATCGACCTTATGTCAGCCATCTGGAACTGGCCAATGTGCCCGCATTTGGCAATGGCGAAATGCTGGAACGGTTTTCACGATACACGGCCGGGAACCCGACCGATTTCACCAGCCCGGCCCGCGTGACGGGTGGTTCCTTGGCGGGACCGTTCGGACATTTGCCCAATTTTGTGGCGGATGACTATTCCCGGGTAGGGACTAATCCTACGGTACCGGGATTGCATCGGATGTTTGATTTTGTCGAAGTCCCTTCCCGGTTTGTGGGCACTTCGATGGAAGTCAATCCGTTGCAATTCACCAATTCCGGGCCGGGTACGGGGATCAAGCAGTACCTGAATCCGCCTTTCAATTCGATTTCCAGTTTCCGTGAACCTGGCAAGATCAACCTCAACACGTTGAACGATCTGAGGGTTTGGCAGGGGCTGATGGGCAATTACGCAGCGGCGGTGCCTTTTGCGACTTTTGACAATTCCAGAAAGCCTCCGGTGGTTCTGGGCGCGGTTCCGTTGCCCAGCGCTTTTCCGTACGTGTTTCGGTCGGCGGAAAAGTCAAATTTTGTCCCAAGCCTGGTTGGAAACCTCGGAGTTCCGGCTCCCAACGCAATGGTAGTCAGTTCGGCCCAAACGACGCTCTATCGTGCCAATGATCCGAGTGATCCGGACAATATGACAGCCGGACAGGTACAGCTGGATTACGCGCCTGGAACTCCGCTGCCCCATGCCGACCCGTTTCGAAATGCGTATTTCCGTAACGACATGCGCCAGCGGATGGGCAATTTGACGACCACCCGTTCCAGCGTGTTTGCGATCTGGATTACCGTGGCGTTCATGGAACTGGATGCCAATGGGAATGTCACCACAACCGAAGGAGCTCCACGGCAACGCGGATTCTATCTGATTGACCGGTCCATTCCTGTGGCCTATGAACCGGGCAAAAATCACAATGTGGACCGGGTTATTTTGAGCAGTTCGATCATTGAGTAGTCTGAATGGAGCGGTGGCCGGTCGCCCGACCGTGCCACCAGCGCCGACCGCAGACGACCTGCAATGAGTTCTGCAGGGAATTAAGACTGGCCCGGGTCTTTACCGAAGTCCAAATCCTGGCCCGCACCGGTTGCGGGCCATTTTTTTTCAGGGATCAATCCGGAAACGCAGCGACGGGACGACGGGTTGTGGATCCGGTGAAACGGCCTGTCCGAGTGTGACCAACACCATTCGTTCGGTTATGTTTTCATCAAACAGTTGCCTTAGCCCAACCCAGGAGCTGGTCATTCGTGGATTCAGGTCCACGATCCGGTCATCGGCCGGACCGGCATCCGACAGGATCATGTCCATGCCGACATGGCCAGTAAAACCAGGCAGGGCATGAATTGCCCGACGGGCCAGGTCGGTTGCCCGCTGTGCCAGTTCAGGAAGCAGCGGGAAATCAAACCCGCACCAGACACCAGGCCAGGGGAGGGCTTGGTCGGGAATGTACGGCAACGATCGGGGCTGGTGAAAAATCTGGGCTGTGGGCGGCAACAGCCATGTTGCGGCGGGGCCGACGACGGCTGAGACGCTGCACGACACTCCGGGCAGAAACTTTTCCAGTCGCCATTGGCCGTCGGGTCTGTTTTTCAAATCTTCAGCGGTCGGAAATTGAGCCATTCTGACGATGGCTTCGCATCCGGCGCCGTCGTCCGGCTTCAGAATCCAGGGGCCGGTATCGACATGGTCTGGCCAGTCGGGGCTGCAACTACTGGACAGATTCAGGGGGATGCCAAAAGGCATTTGCACGCCAGCGGCAGTCAGGCAGTCAGCGGTTCTGGATTTGCTGCTGCCGATGGTGACGATTTGGCCAGTTGGAACCAGGAGCGAGTCGGCAAACTGTTTCATCCACTGGTGACAGAGTAACAACCGGCTGCCGGATTCGGGTGCGATCACGAGGGCTGCGTCGGCGAAGTTGATGGCCGATACCAGAGTCCGCGGCAGGGAACTGCGGTGATGAATTTCGATGAAATTTCCGGGAAAGGCTGGTGCCCGGTGTTTCAGTCGGTGGTCCAGCACGGTCAGGGTGGAATGTCCGGAACGGTTCAGATCCTCGGCGAGGGCCATGAGCATGGCCAGGCCTTCGTGAAACAGCGAGCTCTGGTGGCTGACCGGAACCTGGTCCCAGAGCAGTCCGCCGCAGCTCATCCATTCAAAGAGCACGATTTTCAAGGGTAGGTCCGGATTGTGACAACGTCAGGAAGCTGGAATATCAAATGGTTTCAAATGGCGACCTGATCTGGGCCAGAGGCGACTGGACTGCCGGGGACAGGCCGCCGGACCGGGCAAGGACGGGCCCTGAACCGGTAGTCGTTCACGCGCCGGGGTCTGACCCTCACTGCCTTTCCAGGCGTCTGGCCCCTATTGGGGACA
>JBGSVU010000374.1:0-2128 GCA_041752775.1 Pirellulaceae bacterium
GATCCAGCAGGATGCGCGTTTTCAGACTGCTGCCGCTTCCCAATTCAACCAGGACGACTTCCGCACCAAGCACTTCGGCGATTTCTTCGGCGTTCTCCTGCATGATCGCCAGCTCAGTCCGGGTCGGATAGTACTCTTCCAGTTGACAGATCTGGTCAAACAGCCGGGATCCTCGTTCGTCGTAGAGATACTTGCATGGCAAATTTTTCTGGCCGGCTGCCAGCCCTGCCAATACGTCGCGACAGAACGATGCCCGGTCATTGTCTGGCGTTGTTGAATTCGGTGGTTGGGCCGCGTCACGCGCGCCAACGGAAATGTCCCAAACCGTGCCCATCAATCGCCTTTCGCTGAACAGTCCGACCAAAACACTCCCGCTGGATCTGATGTCTCCAGCGGGACCTGATGCCATTGTTTAACTTGACAGGGTGTGACTTGACTGGAAACAACCCTACATTTTTGGCGGCGGGTTTGCAAAGTTCCTCACAAAAAATTAACACATCCCACGCTGAATCATTTCCGCAAAAACGAGAGCAAATCGTTGACCAGCCGCTGGCGATGCGTTGCAAACAGCCCATGCGGGGCGTCTTCGTATTCCAGCAGCTGCGCCTGGGGAATGCCTGCCGCTGCTGCACGACCAGTCGCATCGATTGGTACCGTCTGGTCGTTCGTCCCGTGAACAATCAGCGTCGGCAACTGAAACGCAGCGAGGTCCGGCCGGAAATCGGTGGTACCAAATGCTTTGGCACAGGCCAGCGTTGCCCGCAGGCTGGCCTGCATCGACACACTGCGGGTCCATTGCAACCACGCTTCGCTAACCGGGCTGGAAAGCAATCCAACTCCGTAGAAGTCCTTGAAAAATGATTCGTAGAACTTGGGCCGATCCTCCCGCAACGCCCTGGCAATTCCGTCGAGCGTTTCACCCGGCACACCGTGCGGATTGTCATCGGTTTTCAGCAGATAGGGAACGACAGAAGAAATCAGGGCGGCAGACCGCAGATTTTTGCCGCGATGCCGGGACATGTACCGGGCGACTTCTCCGCCCCCCATCGAAAAACCGACAACCGTCGCATCGTCCAGGTTCAGCGCCGTCATCAGATCCAGCAGGTCATCAGACAGATTGTTGTAATCGTAACCGTTCCACGGCTGGTCCGAGCGTCCGAACCCGCGACGGTCATAGGCCACGGTCTGAAAACCGGCATCCGCCAGCGACAACGCCACATCATCCCAGCTGTCGGCACTCAGCGGCCATCCGTGAATCAGAACCACGGGCCGACCTGCGCCCCAGATTTTTGTGTAAAGTCCCGTCTGGTCACGCGTATTGACGATCATTAAGGTTGCCTGAAATTTGTGAGCCAGCCGGGGGGCTTCTGGAAACAAAATTGAACGCCTGTTCCCCGCCGCGGCCAGCCCCTGCTTGCCTGTTCGGCGGTCTGTTTCGTTTGGAAACGGCATTCTATTGGAAAGCAGCATCCATGGCAAAAGCCATGCCAATCCCTCACTGCACTGCCAGTCAACAGGCAGGGTGGGGTCGGGCAAAAATTTATCTCGCCTGTGATCAGCTGCGAACCACCCCATTGCAACGGCACGGCGCAAGTCATCCAGTAACACTGCGATCACTCGCGCACATGCGCGAAACGCACCTGTCTGCGGGTGGTCAGCAGGTCGTATCACTAACGCCAGAATCGCTGCCAACGTGGTCTGGTTCGTGCCAATCTGATTGAGTTGCAACCGTAAGTGTTCACGGGTCGATAACACATTGTCCATGTTTTTGGGGGCAGACCCCGGCGCGTGAACGGCTACTGGCAACCTCCACGTTTGCAGTCAGTTCAATGGCGCACAAGGGCAAGCAAAAGGGCAAATCGTGTATCAGCGTATGACGGTCACACGATGTCTCGGACATGCCTGTCTCGGACATGCCTCGGCCCTTGAGTTCCGATTCTGCAAAACCCGAAATCCAAAACGGCAAATGGCACAAACTTTGCCCGCCATCCGGCTCTGCCTGCCGACGGTTTGCTGACCGAAAGGGCTAATCCGAAACGCTTGCCTGGTAAAAGCTGCCTGGGCGGTGCGACGACCGATCACGCGCAAATCAGGCAGATTCGCGTTTCGATGGACCAACAGCGGGCGG
>JBGSVU010000375.1:0-2771 GCA_041752775.1 Pirellulaceae bacterium
ACTTTCCAGCGGTCGAGGACTCCATTGCGATCGATCGAAAATGCCCGTTCCGAGTTGGCCGATACGAATACATGTTCGACCGGTGAGGGATAACTGACTGCGTCCGAACGTTCTGCCGACACACGGGTCAAACGCTGACGCTGGTTCTGCCTGCGGATGTCCCAG
Organism: Pirellulaceae bacterium; assembly: GCA_041752775.1. Classification (GTDB taxonomy): domain Bacteria; phylum Planctomycetota; class Planctomycetia; order Pirellulales; family Pirellulaceae; genus BJ22. The sequence goes on from JBGSVU010000375.1 coordinate 166, forward strand.
AGTTTCAGGTTGCCATTGACGTCGGCACCCATGACCTCCTGGGAGGAACGGCCGAAAGTCACAGCGGAGAGGTTCCCCTGCATACCGGAAAGTGCGACGGCATTTTCCCAGCCGGCCACGATTTCTGCGGATGGGCTCCATACCTGAACCACGGGTTCGTCGGCGATCGACAACAGGGTTCCATCGTCATGAACGCGGATCGACCGGACAGCGGACTGGTGCCGCTGCGGCAGAATTTCGCGAAACTCGCCGTAGCTGATTCTGTTGGCATCCTCTGCCGTTGAAGCAGCCGCACTGGCAGTCGAATTGGTGCCGGCCGCCGAACCGGAATTCGGCATCATTTTTCCTGCCAACAGGCGTCCATCAGTGGTGCCAACGATCAATCTGTCACCGGCGAGGGCACCGGTAGAAACTGTTTGAGTCAAAACCGGATCATCCAGCTGAATCATTTTTGCTGCCAGATCACTGGTCGCCATGGAACCGCCGAGGTCAAACTGGTGCAAAATCCGCGTTCCCTGAAAATCGGAAACGACCAGCCCTGTGGTTTCATTCAGGAGTTGCAGTGACAGCAGTCTTCCCCGCACGTTTTTGATCTGTTGCGGTTCGGAACTGGTCCAGTTGGGCGTTCGTTTCCACAACCAGATGCCTTCATTGATGGCGCCGGCGACAAAATTCTGCGAAACCACCAGTCCCTGAATGGACCGTTTTTGCAGTTGGGTCACGGGAACGGGGGCCTGGCCGCTACCGGGTTTCCATGAGAACACGGTCGGTGCCTTGCCGGCCATCTCCATCGAATAGACGACTTCATCACCACTGGGGGAAATCGCCACGGCCCTGATCGGCCCGTCGAGCGACTGCAATTCCTTTTGAACCAGCGCGGTCCGGCCATCCACCGTGTCGAGTGCCAGAACGGCCAGTTCTCCCCGGTCCGTTACAGTGACACCGCGGCCCGAGGCCGCCGAATAGTCGATGGCGCGGATTTCACCCTGCGCCTGTGCTGAGGGCAAATCGGTATTGGCAAGCAGCTGGATCCGATTCACCGCCCAGTTGTCCAGCGCGGGAACGTTGCTTCGATTCAGCAGTGCTTCGTAGGATCCAGAACCGGAGTTCCTGAGCCCGGAAAGCAAGGAAACTCCACTGGCCAGATTGAACTGTTCGATCTGGGCCTTGGACAAAGCGAGGTTGGACTGGAAATTTCCCAGCTCAACCTGTGCGGTACGCTCCTCGGCTACTTTTTGGGCCAGAGTTGCCTTTTTTTCCTGCGTCTTTGCGAGGATCGCGTTCTGTTGCGCGATTCCGGCATTTTTGACGGCCAACCTTTCCTGTACCCTTGCGGCGCGGAAATTGTCCTCAGCCTTTTTTGCGTTCTTGATGGCAATAAGCTGCTGTTGATTGGCCCGCTCCGCTTCAACCATCGCCCGATTCGCCTGTTTTTTGGCTTCCAGACTGGCCTTCACCGCAATTCCGCGTTCAGCATCCGCTTTCTTGCGCTCTTCTTGGGCAATTCCTCGTTGAGTATCGGCCGTCTTTCGTTCGTTCTCGGCTTTTATCGTTGCTTTGGTCTGGCCTTCGAGCGCCGACTCGGCAACTAATTTGCTATTCTCAGCATCCTTCCATTTCCATGCGGCGAATGCCGCCAGTGCACTTGTAATAATCAAACCGAACAGAATCACCGCCGCCAGCACGCGGCGCATCGTCTTGAATCGCGATTCCCTTTCACTGGCGGCCTTGCGGGCCTTTTCCGCCCGCGCATAGAGTTCGCTCTCGGCTTTGACATTCCGGTCCAGTGTCTGCACGCACAAGTCATAATCGCCCTTGTCGTAAGCACATTCCCCATACGCCAGACGCGCCTTCTTCAAGCCCTCTGCGGCCGCCCGGTTTTCCGGCCACAACTCGATCGCGTCCTGAAAACCGAACATCGTTCGCGAGAACCGTTCGTAGTCCTTTGACTTGACCGCTTCGACCAGCAGGTCTTCCGAGCGTTTCGTCAGCGCGATACTCTCCGCGTTGCGACGGTACTGGCGAATCCCCTCCTGCATCGCTTCGACCGTCGGGTAGCGGTCTTCGGGCAATGTCTGCATCGCGCGATACGCGATATCGAGCAGGGTGTCCGGTTCCTCCACCGGCATGATTTCGTTGTTCAGGGCACTCTGCAGGCACTTGGTGACGGTCTCACCCACGTGAGGCGGGAAACCGGTAACGATCTGGAACAGAATCGCGCCCAACAGGTAAATGTCACTTGCCGGGCCGATCTCACTGGTGCGGTGGCCGGCCATTTCGGGAGACATGTAAGCCGGTGTGCCGCCCAGCGAAAACTTTTTGCCGCTGGAAAGGTTGACCGCCAGTCCCCAGTCGGTAACCAGCACCTCACCATACGTTCCCAGCATGATGTTTTCCGGCTTCAAGTCGCGATGGATCACGCTCTTGGCATGGGCAAAGGCCACGGCGTCGGCGACCTTGTTGAGAATGTCCAGGTTTTCGTCGCGCGACTTGCTGTTGATGACCTTCAACCACTCGGTGCCGCTGATCAGCTTCATCGAATAGAACAACATGCCGTCTTCGGTCGAACCGAGTTCGTGAATCGGCACGATATTGGGATGGTCCAG
>JBGSVU010000376.1:0-7703 GCA_041752775.1 Pirellulaceae bacterium
AAAGATCCTGAGGCAATACTGCTGCATGAAACAGAATCTGTCCGCGGTGTCGTCGCCCTGCCTGACGACTGGTCCCAATTCACGGACCCGGAACATCGCAGTGAACCTTTCCAGTACTACATCGAATTGACCCTTAAATCGGACAGCAGGGAGAGCGCCTACCATGAATTTGTCAAAGAAAAAAATTTGGGGCCCGCGAGATTCGAATTGATCAGTGAAGGGCAGGATCGGGTTATCTATGCTGCCGTGCCTCGGGTCCAACAGTTGGCTCCGGATGCCGAGCCCGTAGAAGTCACTGCGGGGTATCAAATCGTGTTTGAGGGGAAGAAGATCACGATCCTGAGCTCTGGTTTTCGTTACCATCCGGTTGACTTGCCTCCGATGACGGAGTCCGTCAGCAAATTGTTCCAGGACAACTCGCGGTCGGATGGCTTTGTTGCGTTCGACGCAAAATCGGCCCGCAAGTTGATGGAATCGGTGGTTGGAGAGGCGAAGGGCCAATTGCCTCCCATGGCTCTGCCCTATCTGGAAATGCTGGAGCGGATCGATTTGGCCACCGCCACCATCAAAATGGACAAGGCAGTTGCGGCAACTGTCCGTGCAGAATGTCTGCGGGCCGAAGATGCCGAAGAACTGGATAAAATGGTGGGTGAGCTGGTGACCATGGCCAGGTTCAGCAATCAGGCACCAGGACCTTCTGCCGAAATGTACGCCAAAATTCTCGACTCGGTTAAATCGAAAGTTTCCGGGCGTCAGGTTGAGGTCACGCTGGAGGTCACCGCCGATCTGCCGCGACTGGCAGCCGATGAAACGCATCTGATGAACAACCAGAAGCAGGCGGCCCTGAGCATTCACAACTTCGAGTCCGCCTATGGTGGATTTCCCTTCCAGACTCCAGAAGGCCAGAGCGACGAAATCAGCTGGCGCGTCAGGGTCTTGCCGTTTCTGGACCAGCAGGAGCTTTACGAAAGATTTGATTTGACTCAGCCGTGGGACAGCCCGGAAAATCTGAAACTGCTGCATGAAACACCCATGCCTGCTGTCTTTGGCGGGATTGAAGTTTTGGGACAGGCGGGAACGAAGACCAACCTCTGCTGGGTCAAATCAGGTGTCATGGGCCTGAACGACATTCCTCGTGGATTGAGCAACACGATTTGCTTTATTCTCAGTGACAAATTCGTCAACTGGACCGAGAACAACGATGTGACCCCCGCTGATGTTATTGCCCAGTTCAGGGCGCTCCGGCCAGGTGAATATCTGACCGTTTCGTTCTACGATGGCAGCGTACGGAGAATCCCGGCAGAAACCGATGCAGCAGATCTGGCGCAGATGCTCGACTCTGGCAAGAACGAATAACAGCCGCCCCTTTTTTTGCGACTCACTCGTTTCGGATGCTGCCGGAACTCGCGCGAATTTCTTTCAGCCGTGCCAGCATCAATTCGACCCGATCCGGATACCTGGACGCCAAATTGAATTTCTGGCCCGGATCGCTGGCCAGATCGTACAGGGCAAACGGTGCGTCCGGCGCCTCCCATCCTTCCTGCGCAGCAAACCACTGCGGTGCCTCCCGCGAGTTGCCGTCCGGTCCGTCCATGACCAGCCACTGGTCCTGCCGCAACGCAAACCGCCTGGCATACGTGTTGTGCACCGCCCAGGTTCGCACGGCGGCGGATTCCGGCGCGCGCCAGACCGGCAACTGGTTGATGCTGTCCTCGGCCTGGTTATTCTCCAGTGGGAAATTGACGATCCCGGCAATCGTGGCGAACAAATCCGTCTGTACGATCAACCGGTCACAGGTTTGGCCCGCAGGCAGGGCCTCAGGCCAGCGAACGATCATCGGCACACGGTGGCCGCCTTCCCAGACATCCCGCTTGATGCCGCGCAACGGACCCATGCTGCGATGCCCAAACTTTTTCACCCGCTCGTAGCAGTAAATCTCGGGCCCGTTGTCGCTGGAAAAGATCACGATGGTGTTTTCCTCCAGCCCCATCCGCTGCAACGCCTCCAGCACCGCGCCACAGGCCGCATCGGACTGGACCACGAAATCGCCGTAGCCGCCCGCCCCGGATTTTCCGGCAAACGCTGCTGACGGAACAATCGGTGCATGCGGCGATGTCAGCGCGAAATACAGGAAGAAAGGCTGGTCCGTTGCGGCACTCCGCTCAATCCAGCGGACGGCCTGGTCCGTGAGACGGGGCACGACAGCATCCAGCTGCCATCCGGCAACCATCGGTCCCGGCCGGCACTCCCAGTTCCCTTCGGCCGTCGGCGGCGCCGCCTCAAACGGCCGGGTGGGCGCCTCGGTGATCCGGTCGTTTTCGATCCAGGCATAGGGCGGAAAATTCGGCACGTCATCGCCGAAATAATAATCAAACCCGTGAACCAGTGGGCCGCCCGGAATCGGCTGGCTCCAGTCAAAATCATTCGCCGCGAATCCCGTCTTCGGATCGGACCGCGCGCCGTCACGGCGAATCGCGTCCCAGTCCCAGCCCAGATGCCACTTGCCCACACATCCCGTCCGGTAGCCGCGTTGCTGCAACATCTCCGGCAATGTCAGCTGTGCCGCATCCAGGCGACTGGCCCCGAACGAATCGACGATATCGTGAAACGCCCGCCAGTGATAACGCCCCGTCAGCAATGCGTAGCGACTGGGCGTGCAAATGCCCGACGAACTGTGCGCGTCGGTAAAACGAATTCCCTGCCGCGCCAGCTGGTCCAGTGACGGTGTAGGAATTTTCGATTCCGGATTCATGCATCCCGGATCGCCGTATCCCAAATCATCGGCGTACAGAATGACGATGTTGGGCAGATCGTATGCGGCGACTTGATTTGGTTGTGCCTCACACGGCCGGGGAAAAAGCCAGCCAGCTGCGATCGCGCAGGCCACGAGGACAGTCAGCAGTCGCACCAGCCACGACCGGGGCATCAAATCCGGCTTCATCTTTTTTTCCCAGTTCAGAAAAAGTCCGGGGCATAATTATCGAAACAGGTTGTCGAGGTACTCCATGGCCAGCACGCAGTCGCCCACCGAATCCGCCTCGCCCGCCTGACGCTGGACGGTGACGTAGCCGTTGTAGTCGCGCTCCTCCAGCCGTGCCAACAGCGCAGCCATGTCCACGCTGCCGCGTCCCAACTGGACCTCTGCCCCGCCAGCCGGAAGCGTGCGGTCACGAACTGCATCCCGGGCCCGGAAATGCATGACCGATCCACCCAGACAGTCCAGCGACTGAACCGGATCGTGACCATACAGCAGCAGTCCGGCCGGATCAAAATCGATCCCGATCGCACCCGCCGGCAACGACTCCAGCAACTGCGCGATGTCATTCCCCGGACTGGCCGCCGTTCGCAGCGCCAGCCAGGCTCCGGCCCGCAAACTGTGCCCCGACAAATCGCGCAATACTCCGATCAGGGTTTCCCGCCGCAAACCATCTTCCGCATCGGGCAGGCACTGTCCCTGGCTGCTGACCACACGGCACCCCAGTTCATTGGCGACGCGCATCGCACTGCGGATGCCGTCCATCCGCCGGTCGATACCGTTGGGATCGTCCAGCCCGCTGCGGGTGGGATAGCTGACCAGCGCCACGGACAAATTGAAATCGTCCAGCCATTTGCGAACCTGCCGGATCGCGGTCCGGGTGGCTTCGCTGACCGGAAAATCGCGCCGACAGTCGATTTCGACAGCCACCGCACCGAGGCGCGCGGCCAATTCAATACGCTGGCGCAGCGAACCCGTCAGACTCTCCAGCGATACCGACTTTTTAAGTTGCAGCAATCCAGGTTCCGGGGGTGATCCTTGTTGTCGTGAACATCATGTTTCCAATTCTACACGATTACGACAAACCGGAACTGGCAGACGGGCCGGGAGGGCTGGCTGCGGGATCGATTTGGCATGTGTGGGAGTCCGGTGGGCAGCAGCTGCGGCCGGGAATTTCCCTGAATTCCGATGGGGACGCAACCAGCCAACAGCCCGGCTGATTCACGAGCTGGGGGAAAAAAGGCTGGCAAGGACAAGTCTTTTTCAGGGTTGGGACTGGCGTCACGGGCTCAACGTCGCAGCCTGCACTTCAACCGCTTTGAACGCAGGGGACAGCTGCGTTACAGCATCCGGTTTGTGCCTTCGGTTTGGGTCCGGACGATTCATCCGGGCAGTGAGATCATCCCCTCGCAAGGGCGTCGCAAGGGCAGAAGGGAGGGAACGGCCGGGCGCCCAATTCTGGCACTATCGGTCCGAATTGCTGCGCAGCAGGAAATAGCCCAGCACGACGGTCATCAACGACAGGACAATCCAGGTTTCCCGGGTAAAGGAATGGGCAGAATTCCCGAATTGGTGGGCGATACGGGCTACCGAATTGATGACTTGGTCCATGACTGAACCTCCTGGCAATGAAATGGGGTCCTGCAAATGTGCGTTGGTCCGGGGGCGCAGCAAGCGATAACTTTCGCGGCAGGAGCAAGTCGGCACTTTCACCGGCCGGTGGCAACGAACAGGCCGGTTTTTCAGGCTGCAACCGGCTTTTCCCGGGCCCAGGCAACCCCGAAAACCTGGGACAATTGGCCAATCGGCACCTTGCCAAATCGCTTCGGCGCGGCTAATCTTGTGAGTCTCAAATCCTGCAGGGGTCGTAGCTCAATTGGTTAGAGCACCGGCCTGTCACGCCGGAGGTTGCGGGTTCGAGCCCCGTCGACCTCGCCTGCTGAATCCCCGATAAACCCAGCGTTTATCGGGGATTTTTTGTTCTCACGAGCCTAACGGAACGCCCCGGTCCCCTTGCCCGGCCTGCCAGACAATGTCCGGTTTTGTACAGAACTGACTGCCTCAGGCGCAGCATGGGGTGCACCGGCTCGATGACAACCTGTGCAGTTCCGGGTCGGTCGGTGCCCGCCGCTTGCGTCGCTGCCCGGTGTATTCGTCAGCCCGTTTAGTTCGGGCTGTTCTGTTGCAACGATTCCCGCCCTCACCGCAAGGGTAAGCCGGCCCAGTTCCCGGGATCCTGACCCCCGGAATGTTCGATTCGTTCCGGGAGTACGCCGGCAAAAACCTGAAGAAGCACCGCCGACAGGCATGGAAATGCGTTATTTGCACCCGCAGACTTTACCGAGAACGCGCCCTGTAGGCCAGCCACGCTGGCACGTGCCGAGGTTGCGTCGGGTACGAGCCCATCGCAATCAAATGCCGTGCCACGTGCCATGGTCCCTTGTGGCTGCGGGCTTGGCGAGTGGCTTGAGGACGTGGCGACGCGGCACGCCCAAACGGATGAAGGTGAAATGGAAGCCAGTTGGAGTACTTGAAATGAATGTCACCGATTGGCGGTGGTTTCTGCGAGCAGACGCATGAGATTTCAATTGCTCACCCTCTCCCCCAAAATCCGGATCCATGGTGCCGCCAGCGTGATCAGATTGGCTCCGGATTTTTGGGGAGAGGGGGCGGGGGCGGTTGTGGATTTGAACCATACTGCCCAAAAGGAACGCAAAGGTATGGGTGAGCTTACTCGGCTGCCATCTTTCTGAATAATGCCATGCCTCTGCCCCCTCTCCCCGTGAATTCTCAAGGCGCTGGCGAAGGTGGTTGATTTATTTTTTTGGATCAGAGTTCACGGGGCGAGGGGGAGCAACGGTTTCGGGAGTTGATTTTGAAAACTGCCTGCTGCGCCGCTGGAAAAACCGGGTCAATTTCTGTCGCTTCAACCATCCCAACCGGTTGGCTTGCGAGAGTGTGAGCATCTCAAAATCTTGTCGTGCGGCGTCAACAGCGTTAAACTGATTCCGGTCCCGACGGTGTGGCCCCAAGGGATTCACCCCGTGAAATTTGGAGGGGCAACCTGTACCGGATGCACAGCTCCGTTGGCACAGTCGGGCGGCCAATTTATACGTCGGGGAACAGAGTCCCACCGAAGGCACCAACCCAACTCCCCCCGACGCATAGACTGCAATAAGTTATCCTCCTTGATCAAATGAATGGCCGCCGGGAAATTTCGATCGAGGGTTATACCGCTGACGAGATTCTCCAACTGCCAGAGGAATCGTTATCGACTTTCGTGTTTTGTGGCGAGCCCGTTGTCTTCCGGACTGGGACTGCAGAAATTCTTGGCAAATTCCAAGTGCTTGACGGAAGGCTGGTAGTGGAACTTGCGCATATTGACGGTGGCGGTGAAGGAGTATTGCCGACAATTTCGAATATCGTTACTCGATATGCAAAACGCGAATCCTTGGACAGTGTTGAGTACCGTGTACATGCGATTAATTGTGCCAAACCTAATTTGAAACTTCGCCGAGTGCTTGAACGGCGTGGCTTTGTAATTCGAGATGTACCCGGCTCAGGGAATTGCTATCATTTAGTGTTCCCCCTTCGTAAAGATGGGAAATAACTGTGCGTTCCACCAAAGCGTCCGAACAACGCGGGGTTAAGTTACCCGCGTTCCCTTTCATCTCCTTCTGAATTGCCATCACCCCCGTTGCGGCGGCGCCGGCGGGGGTTTTGTTCTTCCTCGTCCGGTTCCTCTTCGGTCACCGAGGCTCCCGGCCGGATTCCTTTCACATTCAGCTTCCACATCCCCCGCCCATGCGTTGCGATCACCGCAATGCGCGTGCCCGAATGGATTTTCATGTCATGCACAAAGGTGACCGGCAGGCCTTTGCCCAGCACGTCCCAGCGCTGGCCGCCGTCGACCGACACGTAGATCCCCAGATCGGTACCCGCATACAAAACGTCCGCATGGTCCGGATCCTGGTAAATCACATTGACCGGGCCACCCGGAATATTGTTGCTGATGTCCTGCCATGTTTTTCCAAAGTCATCCGATTTCCACAACCACGCCTGAAAATCATTGTCGCGTTTGCCGTTCTGGGCCAGGTAAACCGTGCCCAGTTCCGTTCGCGATGCCGCGACCCGGGAGACCCATTTTCCCGCCGGCAGGCCGGCCGTAATATCCGTCCAGTTCAGTCCGCCATCCCGGGTCACGTGGACCATCCCATCATCGGTGCCCACATACAACAACCCAAATTTCAGCGGTGATTCACTGAGCGTCGTGATCGTTGCGTAGGAAATGTTGCCTTGCCGATCTGGACTGTGTGCAGTCAAGTCAGGGCTGATGCACTCCCAACTGTCACCGCGATTGAGCGAACGAAAAACACGGTTCATGCCGTGATAAACAACCTGGCTGTTGTGCGGCGAAAGGATGAACGGAGCCAGCCACTGTCCCCGCAGCGGCTGCCCATCAGGGCTGGGTGGAACGATCCTCGTCGTTTCTCCCGACGCGAGGTCGCTGCGCTGGATCGCACCGTAAAAGCTCTCGGAATAAAACGTGTCTTGGTCGTTGGGATCGACTGCCATATAACTGGCTTCGCCGCCGGGCACCATGTGCCACTGTGAATTCGGGCTTCGGCCGGGCTGAAACGTCGACGGCCCCGACCAGCTGTTGTTGTCCTGGATTGATCCGTAAACACGGAAAGGTTCCCGATCGTCGATCGCCACGTTGTAAAACTGGACGACCGGCAGGTTTTCGATGTTTTTCCAGGTTTTTCCACCGTCGTAGGTGATGTTCACTCCCCCGTCGTTGCCATTGATGATGTATTCGCTGTTGGCGGGATCGATCCACATGGCATGATGGTCGCCATGCAGTCCACTGTAGGAAACCTCTTCAAAAGACTTTCCGCCGTCGGTCGACACAAGCAGCGGAACTCCCATCACGAAAATCCGGTCCGCA
>JBGSVU010000377.1:0-4958 GCA_041752775.1 Pirellulaceae bacterium
AGACATGGGCATAACCGATCTTCCTGCCGTTGCGTTCAACGATCCGGGCACTGCTCCTGAGGGCCTGTTCAAACATGGCCTTTCCGTCCATCGTCGAAACGGGAACCTCCAGGGTGAGGGATTCCCCATCCTTTTCACGGCGAATTTCCACATTAACTTCTTTTCCGGCCTGACCCGCAAAAGAAAAAAACGGATGAAAAGGCCTGCCATCGACGGAAACAATTTCGTCACCAAAGAGAATTCCGGCTGACTCCGCCGGCATCCCGTCGAAAACGGCATTGACGAATACATTGCCCCCAATGCTGCAGGTGTCGATACCGATCGAGTCAAAAACAGTTTTGGCCTCCTCGCCACTCCCGGCAATTGCCGAAAATATGCCGCGCAACTGGTAATATTGCGGGTCGGTGGATGGATAGTACCGGGTGTGGGATGTTCTCAGCGTTGCCAACATGGCATTGACGACTGAGGCAAACTGGTCGTGGTTCCTCGCAGCCACGGCCTCAGCCCGGAATTTGTCTGCGGTCGCTTTCCAGTCCGTTCCCGAGAACTTGTTGTCCCAGAATTTTTCATCCACGTTCCGGACAATCTCGTCAAAGACCGCTACCTGGTCGAAACCAGGATCTGTTTCCTGGGAGAACAGCTTCTCCGCCGCGAAAACGTGAAAAGCAAAAAGTATCAGGAAAAAACCTGGAGTATTCATCTGCGTTCTCTGCTTCGGACGCTGTAACCGTATCTTTGACTGGTCCGGCAAACGGTCCGGCATCTGGCACCATTTCCACCGGGTACCTCGGCCCGACGCTTATGCCCCGAAACGGGAACCGGTCAGCTGGTAAAAAGCCTGCATGTATTTTTCGCGGGTTTTGTGGACGATCTCAGTGGGCAGCTGCGGAGGAGGGCTGTTCTTGTCCCAGGTGGTGGACTCGAGAAATTCCCGAACAAACTGCTTGTCAAAAGACTCCTGATTTTGTCCAGGCTGGTACTTTTCTGCGGGCCAGAACCGTGAACTGTCTGGCGTCAGGACTTCATCGATCAGCAGAATTTCACCGTCACAGGCTCCAAACTCGAATTTTGTGTCTGCCAGAATAATTCCGTTTTTTCGGGCGTGTTCGCTGGCCCGCCAAAAAATGTCCAGACTGCGCTGCTGCAACTCCCTGGCCGTCTCCAGCCCAGTCGTACTGGCCATCTGGTCAAAATCGATATTCTCGTCGTGACCCGAAACCGCTTTCGTCGCCGGTGTGAACAGGGGCGCCGGCAAGCGTTCACAATTCTGCATTCCCTCTGGCAAATGATGACCGCACAACGACCCGGTCGCCTGGTAGTCGCGCCACCCGGAACCGACCAGGTAATCCCTCACCACGCATTCCACTGGAAAAACATCGCACTTGCGGACAAACATGCTTCGGTCCCGCAGGTACTCCCGGTCCAGCCCGTCGGGCAACGCGAATTCGTCCGGACAGGCCGACAGCAGATGGTTCGGGACACCGAGAAAATCAAACCAGAACAGGCTCAGCCGGGTCAGAATGCGCCCCTTGTCCGGGATGGTCGTGGGCAAAATCCAGTCAAAAGCACTGATTCGGTCGGAAGCGACGATCAGCAGGCAATCTCCCAAATCGAACAGGTCGCGGACTTTGCCACTGCGAGTCGGGATGGCGGTTGGCGTGTTCATCTGCAATTCTTTGTCAGGTACCCGGACGATTGAGTTGGGGATGGTGATCCCGGTCTATTTGAACTTAAAATGGACAGGGATTCGAGGGGCTGACTGTTGGACAATTCATCCAGACGCGCTGGCTGATCAAGCCCGAACAAAAAAGCACACTCAGGACAGATTGCCCATGGGTCAGATTCATTTGCGGTTTCCCGATCACATGCAGATCGACCGGTCGATACCGGCGTCGATTCATGTGGTGGGGCTGGACGGTATTGCCACGCCCTGTCGCATTACCCGTGAAGGCCAGACATTGACGATCACGAGGAACCGCGACGAGTCGGGCCACGTTTACCTCAGCTGGCCGACCGACGTGTGGGGCGAACTGGTCCTGGTAACGGGCACGCTGCCGGAACAGGACCAGCCGTTCCGGATAGCCATCGAGCTGGCCCGGGGCACCGTGAACCGGTTGCGCAACCAGGTCAGCAACTGGGAAGAGGGGGGGCTGGAGATTCCGGAGGCGATTTCCCAGGCGAGTTCGCGGGTTGCACAACTGGTTTCCCAGGCGGTCCTCAGCCCGGATGTTTCCGCGGCCGAACTGGCTGCGACGCGAGCGATAGAAATTGCCGTGCGTGCGATATTCGAATTGAGCCAGGCCTTTGTCGGCCAGGTCCTGCCCTTGCGACTGGGCAGCTCCACGGCACCGAAGTTCTGGTTTGGATGCGCGGGTGTTGGCAGCAGCAGCCTTTCTCCCGAAGAGTTGTCCCGCTTTGACCTGATCCAGATTCCGCCCGGGTCCGGGTTTTCGACCCCGCAGTTCGTGGCGTTGGGACTGGGACCGCTGGTCGATTTGTCGCCGGGAGGTCTGACTGCCGGGTTGGCGGAATGCAGCGGGTTTGAATCCCGCCAGACTGCGATTCTGAAACATGCCCGCGAGGCGCTGCAACAGTGTCCGGCCAACGTGCGAATGGTGCATGCTGTCGGCGGGTTGAATGGAACGGGGTACCGGTTGATCAGTTACCCCCAGCAATTGCTGATTGCGCTGGATGTGCTGCAGATTTGCGAAGACGTACAGGGGAAATTGCCTGTGATGATCAGTTTCGACAATCCGTGGGGCGAGCGGTTGTCGCGCAGTGTCGGCGGGACTCATCCGCTGCAGATCGCCGATGCCATGCTGCGGCGCGGGGTGCGGGTGTCCATGCTGGGGCTGGAAATCAACCTGGACTATTGCGAGCGGGGCAGTCTGGCGCGCGATCCGCTGCAGTGGCTGGATCTGCTGGATTTGTGGGGCCAGCTGGGATTGCCGCTGGTCCTGCTATTGCGGGCTCCGTCCGGTTTGAGCGAAGAGAATGAATCGGTCCGGCCGGGAATGTCGGACTCGCAGCGAATGCGGCTGCTGGAAACCGTGCTGCCGCTGGTCATGACGCGCCAGTCCGTTCACGGGATCGTCTGGCAACAACTGGATGACGGCACCCAGCCGGCGTTTCCCGGCGGGGGCCTGCGGGACGCCAGTGGGAAACCCAAACCCGGTTGGGAGTTGCTGAACGATTTGCGTGACCGGAATTCGGAAGGTGCCGCGGCGGTTGCCGATCAGTCGGGATGACGGCCAATGCAAACCAGGCAGATGTCGTCCGTTTGCGGGCTGTCACCCACGTGGCGGCGAACGCTGTCGCCGATCGCCTTGCCAATCGATTCGGGTGTTTTGGCCTGGCAGGATTTCAGGTCGGCGATGACCCGGTCGGTGGTCAGTTCCTCACCGGCCGCGTTCATGGCTTCGTTCACGCCATCGGTGTACAGCACGATCGTGTCACCAGGATCAAGCTTTAAAGTAGCCGCTTCGTACTGATAGCCCTCCATGATTCCGACGGGCAGCCCCGACTGGCTTTCGTCCATCGTCTCGATACTGCCGTTGCCGCGAACGAGAATGGGGGGCATGTGACCGGCGTTGACGACCTGGACGGACGAATCCCTGGCGTCAAACAGGCAAAGAATAAACGTGACGAATTTGTCGAGGTTCATGCCCGACATCGAATCGTTGATTTGCTGGACGGCTTTGACCGGGTCCCGGTGTCGGGCCAGTGCAAACCGGGATTCGGCCACGACTTTGGCCATCAACAGGGCGGCCGCGACGCCGTGGCCGACCACATCGGCGACGATGACGGCACAGCTGTGGTCATCCAGCGAGATGTAGTCGAAATAGTCGCCACCGACGTGCGTTGCCGCGCGATACCAGGAAAAAAAGGTGTAGCCGGGCAGCGGTGGCGGCGTCTCTGGCAGGAATCGCCGCTGAACTTCTTCGGCCAGTTGCAGGTCCTGTTCCATCCGGCGGGTTTCATCGGCTTCGCGATAAAGTTCAAACCGTTGCAGTGCAGCGCTGGCCTGGAAAGTCACCGCAACCAGAACCTCCAGATCGCCCTGGGAAAAAGCCATCGCCGGTCGCAGCGAATCGATTTGCAGGACACCCACCGATTTGCCGGCTGCATTCACCAGCGGAGCCGCCATCATCGAGCGGATCCGGAAATCGGCCAGCGACTGGCTCATGTCAAACCGGCTGTCAGCGGCAGCGTCGGTCGACAACACTGCCTGCTGGGACTCAAGCACCGTGTTGACGATGGTCCGGCTGAGCCGGACGTTTTCGTCATCAATGCCGCGCCGGGTTTTCATCAAAAACGGGATCACATGACCGGTCGTTTCGTCGCGCATCGCAATGAAGCCGCGGTCGGCATCAATGAACAACTCAAACAGGCTGTCCAGCACACAGCCGAGAATCGTCTCACGGTCGCTGGCCAGCCGCAACGCCTCGGTCACGGTCAGAATCGCCCGCAGTTTCGCTTCGGCTCCCGTCGCCGTGTTGATTTTGCTGTGGTGGGAAGGGATTTCCAGCTGGCCCATGATGGTGCTGCCCGCGTTCTCCTGGTCGTCGAGCAGGAAACTGCTGGCCAGTCTGTTTTTGCGGGTGTCGCGGCCCGTGGTCGTTCGCTCGGCCGGGCTGAGCGCGGGATCATTGGCGAGAAAAACGAACTGCACGTCACAGATGCTGATTTCGGCGCCATCGAACAGGGAAGTGGGGCCGTCGATCAGCGAGTGGTTGAGAATGGTCCCGTTGCGGCTGCCCAGATCGACGATCAGGAACTGGTCGCCCTCGCGGCGGATTTCTGCGTGTTTGCGGCTGACAGCACCCGCTTCGATGACAATCTCACAGTCCGGATGTCGTCCCAGCGTCACCGTCCCGGAATCCAGCCGGTACTTTTGCCTGGTAACTGCGGGGTCAGAAGAAACGAGGTAGGCCATAAATCGAATCCGCACGACAGGA
>JBGSVU010000378.1:0-4562 GCA_041752775.1 Pirellulaceae bacterium
TTTCAGGCCGTATTCCGGGTCGCCGAACCGGCATCGTGGATGATCGATTCGACCAAGACGGTGGTTGCCAGCGGTGTTGAGTCGCTGATTCCGGAGGGTTCGTTCCGTTCGCTGCTGGTGGATGGAGTGATCGAGGGAGTCGGTGGGGTACTGGTGTTTCTGCCGCAAATCATGCTGCTGTTTCTGTTTATTGGACTGCTGGAGGATTCGGGTTACCTGGCGCGGGCCAGTTTTCTGATGGACAAATACCTGTCCCGGATTGGGCTGAGCGGGATGGCGCTGATTCCGTTACTCAGCTCGTTTGCGTGCGCGATTCCGGGGATCATGGCAACGCGGACCATTGCCAGCCGGCGGGAACGGCTGATTACGATTCTGATTGCGCCCCTGATGAGCTGCAGCGCGCGACTGCCCGTGTATATTCTGCTGATCAGTGCCTTTGTCCCCGAGCATTCGTTTCTGGGGGGAGTGTTTGGCCTGCATGGTCTGGTGATGCTGGCGATGTATCTGGTCGGATCCGTTACGGCGATCGGCGTGGCGTGGGTTTTGCGGCGCTGGATGTCGGGCCAGGGCGGGAACGATTTTCTGATGGAGTTGCCGCCCTACAAGCTGCCCCAGGCGCGGACGGTCGTGCGACGAATGCTGGAAGCGGGATGGGATTTTGTCCAGGGGGCGGGAACGCTGATTGTGGTGGTGACGATTCTGGTTTGGGCGGCGGCATATTTTCCCCGCAACGAATCCGCCATTCCCCCGTCGTTGAGGGCTAGCGAAGCGGAATTGCAGCAGCGAATTGACGATGAGTCGCTGGACGATGCCGGGCGGGAGTCGTTGCAGGCCGAACTGACCGCTGTGAACGGTGAAATTCAGGCGGCCTTTCTGGAACAAAGCTATCTGGCGCGGGGCGGACGGATGCTGACGCCGCTGACAGCCCCCCTCGGATGGGACTGGCGGGTCACCAGCGGTGTGGTGGCCGCTTTCCCGGCCCGCGAAGTCGTGGTCTCGACTTTTGGAGTAATTTTCGGACTGGGTGCTGATGTGGACGAAGAATCGACGACACTCCGCGAGCGGCTGGCCAATGCGCGGCACAGCGGGACGGACCGGCCACTGTTCACGCTGCCGGTCGCCTTGGGCCTGATGGTTTTCTTTGCCCTGTGCGCGCAGTGTGTTTCGACACTGGCGACCATCAAACGGGAGACCGCTTCGTGGCGCTGGCCGGTCGTCTCGTTCGTCTACATGACAGTGCTGGCATGGATCGGTGCCTACCTGACTGTCCAGGTCGGCAACTGGTTGTGGCCCACTTGAGATCAGAACAGGACCGGTACGCCAGTGGAGACGCAACGGGTAGCGCAGCCTTGAGCGGCGTCCTGAAGCAGTGAACGGGATTCCGGGTCCCGCCGGTGCCGGCCGCGAAACCCCGCTCACTGGGTCCTTGGCCCGTCATCGACTGGCCAATCCGGAAAACGCCTGCAAAAAAAATCTCGGGCGCGTGTATAATCAGCAGTGTTGCTGATAAAAAACCGGCTCCCGGCTGGCAGACAAAGCTCCCTTTTCAAACTGAAGTGACTGTGGATTCCATGTTCGGTTCCTGGCAAGACATAGCGACGCTGGCAACTCTGGTAGTTGCGGCCGCCTGGTGCCTGGTCCATTTGCGGGCATTCGCTCGGGGCAATGGGGGATCCGGATGCGGCGCGGGAGGCGGATGTTCGGGGTGTCCACGAACATCGGCCGGTGTTGGCAACAGGGCTCCGGTTCAGCTGGTCCAGCTGGTGTCTGGCCCGCGAACTACTTCCGGTAGGCCACAATCGTTCGGAACAGGACCGGACCGAAATTGAGAAAGCGGAATGAGTGGATATGGTCGACGACCAGTCCGGCCTGGTCGAAATGTTTTGTGTAATCGTAGTTGCGGTGCAGCGGAACCAGTCCCAGTGTCCAGAATGACAGCATCGCCAGTTTCAGGTAACCGATGTTGAACAGTCTGGAGAGCGGGTTGCCGCGGGGCTGGGCGACGTCAGCAATCAGAAATTTTCCACCTGGCCGAACAAGGGTCGCCGCGTGGTTCAACATGCGAACCATGTCGGGCAGCCGAAAGACGTTCAGAAAATAGTTGGCGGCCACCGCGTCGTAGTGTCCGGTTCTGGCATGGTCGAGGGCGTTGCCACAAATAATCTCGGCCTTCAGGTTTCGTTCACGCAGTTTCCGGTCCAAACGGTCGAGCATTCCCTGGCTGAGGTCGATACACGTCACTTCGGCACCTTTGGCGGCTGCCAAAATCGCTTCCTCTCCGCTGCCGACGCCAAGGAAAACGACTTTGTCGCCCGGCTCAATTTGTGCGACTGTGTATTTCTTGGAAGAACGAATCTTGCCACCGGAAAAAATGGCAGCACTCGTTTCGTAAAACCAGGCAGCCCGGTCGTAATTCCGCCCGATCTGGCGGTCTTTTGATTTTGCGTCCATTCAGCTGATCCCCCATCCCCCATAAATTCCTGGTCGGCGATGCTTCAGGAAAAGCCGCCGGGCGTGGGAATCATCCAGCAACGGCAACTCGAGGTCGACGACCAGAATTTCGTCCATTCCAGCCGCAGCCCTCGCGATGACGTTGCCATCGGGACCGCAAACAAAGGACTCACCCGCAAACTCCAGATTCTGCTCGACGCCCACGCGATTGACCAGGAGCGTGAAATAGCCGTTTTGAAAGGCCGCGACCCGCATCTCGGCCTCGTACAGCCCTTCTGGCCATTCGCCAACCGAACCTGCCTGGGGAACGACCACGATATCGGCCCCGCCCAGGGCCAGGGCCCGCATCACTTCGGGGTAGTGACGGTCATAGCAGATTGCCACTCCAATTTTTCCATGACGGGTGCTGTAAACCGGCATGCCGCTGTCGCCGGGAGAGTAATAACCCTGTTCATGGAAACAGGGATAGTCGGTGATGTGGACCATGCGGGTCACGCCGAGGATCTGTCCGTCGGCATCGATTACAGGCGAGCTGTCGTAGGTGGTTTCGCCGGCCCGCTCGAACAAATTCAGGACAACCACGATCTGCAGTTCCCGCGCCAGCTCGCAAAACGCGTCCGTCAGTGGTCCAGGGACCGGTTGCGCCAGTCTTGCCACATCGGCGCCGGACGGCCACTGCGGATAAAACGGTTCCAGTGCCAGCTCGGCGAATGCAACGACCTGAGCCCCCTGCCCTGCCGCCCGCCTGGTGGCCTCAAGTCCACGCCGCAAGTTGTCATCCAGGTCGTCCGCTGCCGACTGCTGGACCAGTGCCACGCGAAGCGTCGTCGGAATGCTGTTGGCACTCAAAGAATTGAACCTGTCCCAAAAAAAAGACGTGTCAGAAAACCGGGGGCGGCGAACATGGGTAACCGTGGCAGAACGAGTATCCTCTGCCCAAAACTGCGGCGCGCCTTCAAACTGAAACCATTGTTGTCAAACCGATTTCGTTTCTGCGGTGCTGCCACCGTGCGGCGCAAGGTCGCCACAGGCCGTGACGCCGGTTCTGCCGTGCAAACGCCACATGTTACCGTCAAAAACACCTGTTCGCCATCAGCCCCTGGCGCCAACACGCCCTCTCGGGGAGTTGGCAAAAACAGTTGGCACGCCGTTTGTATTGAGTGCCGTCACCGGACAAAGGAGTCCGGCAGTCAGGGACAACAGATACTGCGGGCACGGACGCCTCAAACAGCCATCGAACGGAGTCTTGCTCGTGAGCCAGTCGATTCAGCAAACAGTGACGCTTGCCTTTTTGAGCCTGATCACACTTGCCGCCATGGCTGTCTGCATGATCATGACATCCTGAGCCACAGTGGTCCGGAGAAAAACCCCGGACGGACGTCAGCCACCTTCCCAAATCAGGTCCGCCGGATTTCGGATTCGAAGCGGGCAAAGACCATCCGCCCGGCACTGGTCTGCAACATGCTGGTTACGGAAACCTCGACGATTTGCCCACTCTGGCTGCGACCGTCTGCGACCCCGATCATGGTGCCATCATCCAGATAGCCGATTGCCTGGTTGGCGTTTTCACCGGCTTTGACCAGTTTGATGCGGACCCGTTCCCCCGGCAGAAAAACCGGTTTCAGTGAATTGGCGATATCGTTCAGGTTGATCACGGGCACATTGTGCAGTTTCGCGACCTTGTTCAGGTTGTAGTCCCCCGTGACGATCTTGCCGCCGAGATGTTTGGCCACGGCCACCAGTTTCAGATCAACGGGCTGGTTTTCGGTTTCGGGCAGTTCCTGTTCGTAAATTTCCAGTTCGATCCGGTCGTCACCGCGCAGGCGGTTGAGAATGTCCAGTCCCCGCCGGCCCTTGGCCCGCCTCAGTTTGTCGGAACTGTCGGCAATATTCTGCAATTCGCTGAGAGCAAACCGGGGCATGATCAGCCGCTGGTCGACAATTCCGGTTTCGACGATATCGGCGATTCGCCCATCGATCACGGCACTGGTATCCAGCACCAGCGGTTTCAGCCCTTTCAGCTCCCTGCGAAATTCCACATAGGGAATGATAAAGCGGAAATCATCCTTGGTTTGCCACAAAACACTGATGCAGATATAGGAGAGCGCAAT
>JBGSVU010000379.1:0-5409 GCA_041752775.1 Pirellulaceae bacterium
CTCCGCCAACAGGAGCAACAACAGCCTGACACCATTGCGGAGACCTGCCTCTCTGGGGGCAATAAATTTCGGCCGTGACTCGAACAAGTGGTTTCAGCTCAATCCGGATAGTGCGATCAGACGTGCTGTTTTCTACCACCGCCAGCCCGCCGTGCGTGTGCTCCTTGTTTACGGCGAACACGACGGCATTTGGACGGGAGCCTGGACTTCCACGTACGGTCAAGCTGAAAACTCCCTTCGAAGTAACCGTTGCAAGGTTTGAAGGTCTTGCAGCGAGTGCACCTTCCTGTTTCCAGATGGCGAGACGGCCAGCGTCGTCTGTCGGCACTTGCCCCTCTTCATTCCAATAGACTCCGTTGGACGACCAGGTTTCTGCAGCCTCAAACGCTTCTGCCAACAGACCATTTTCATCAACGACCTCGCCAGTAACTGTCCAGGAGTCGTCCGCGTTGTCCTGATGGACTTCCGCCGGCGCAACAAGTGTATTCTCATTGTTGGCAGGCAGACGCACTTCATTACAGCCAGGGGCCAGAGCCATTGCACAGAGTAAGAGTGTCGTTCGAAGCATGAATGCGCTCGGCTATTATGGCATAACGTACAGATTGGCAGCCCGACCGAGCCAAGGGTGCTGTGCATCCGGTACACGTGCCCCCTCCAAATTTCACGCGGTTAAACCCATGGGGTCACACCGTCGGAACCGGGATCAGTTTAACACTGTTGACGCCGGACGGCAAGTTTTTCACGCCACACCTGCAGTCGCAAGGGCCCATGGCCCACGGCACAGTATTTGATTGCGAGGGGCCATTGCCTGCAGTGTCGGCTTAACGGGCGCGTGACTACAGGAACAGGGCCCACTCAATCTGAACACTCTCTGGGTAGCGCCTGCCCGCCATCGCCCGACTGCCAGAAGCGGACCCGCATGACCGGTGGTGTAAAGAGGTCACCCTTAAGGGGCGCCCTTACCCGATTCGGCAATGGTGTTCAATAATGACTGGAGTCGAAGCAGGATGGAACGCTGGAGCAGCACCGGGTAGAGATGAACGACCACGCCCGGCAGCAGGATCCAAAGTGCGCCCCATGGATGTCCGGCGACAAGGGCTACGACGCCCAACAGGACGTGGATGGAAAAGCAGACGCCGTGCGCTCCAATCCCGCCGCGCGCCGCCAGTACCCTGAGCGGCAAACGGTTTCTGGTAATGGCGGATCCCCACGAGGGGTTGACGTTGCGCCGATTCCATCCGGAGCGCTCAAGTAGCCAGGCGAAGATGCCGACACCGAGAAGGCGATGGATTATGCGTTCACCCACAGGGACGCGAAACCAGCGGTAAGGCAGGCGCCGCAGAACGGGCACGGCAACCCCGGGCGTGAGAACAAACGTCCAAATGGTCAGAACCAGCGCAAAGACTGGATGGCTGGGACCGATGTCACGGTCGAACCAGAACACCATCAGCACCCCGGCCCCGATCAACATCCCGGTCCAGTACGCCAGGCGCACATTCCGGTCGTGCTGCAGGACGCTGACCAGGTCTCTGGATCTCGTTTTCGTTGACGGGTCAGTGCTCACCCGGCGCTCCTGTAGCCGAACGACAGCGGGAACGGGGCCCCCGCCAAAAAACCATGATTCCAAAATCCCCGTCAGAGGCGGCTCACATTCACCGCCTTGTTCGCCGCGTTCGTTCCCCGATTCTACGCTCGGCCCTGGGGTTTCCGTCCATCATTTTACCACGAAGAAGACGAAGAGCACGAAGAAATCAGAGGACAAACCGCTTCATTCCGTCTTTCAGTCAGGTTGTGCGAGTTGAAATTGAGAGGCAATGTTGTTGCGACTCAATTCATCTGCCAAACATTTTTCGTAGGCCGACTCGAGAAGTCCCGACGCCGGTATCGATGTACTTCAATAGCACAGCCGATTACGCGATTCGATAAATCGTCGAGCTCCAACTTCGTGCCCTTCGTGCCCTTCGTGGTTCTCTCGTGCAGTTGACCGGTCCTCTGCAATTTCAGTGGCGAACCAATGTAGATATCTCCAACTATGCCGGAGATTTCAGTAGTACGCATTGCTGCCCGGTAACACTGGCGACAACCGAACGCGAGGGGCAAACTTTACCCCCAGGAAACAGGCTTTCGGGTACCAGGGCTTCACCGGTTTGCTCGTCGTTTTCCCTTGGCAAGGCCAAGTCACTCCAGCCATCGAAGCAGGCTTCCAGTTAAAACCAGGAACGCCAATCCAGCCACAAAAAAGACCATGCCATGCTTCCATCGGCAAATCCAGAAACATCGCGATGCGTAGAGCAAGCACGCGCCCCATGAGAACAAAAGCAACGAACCAAAGACGAAAACGAAAATGTGGGTTGGTTTCTCGTCCCAGACAAAACTCCAAAGTTCGCGGTCGTTGACCATCGCCAGCAAATTGAAAGCCGACATTACACCAATAGCGGCCCCGCCACAAATTCCGAAAAGACCCAGTCCACCTGACAATAGTGTTGGAACCAGACGCCAGACGTGTAAGCTGTGGGAGAACCGCAAATGCCGGCGCCAAGTCAATTCCCGAAGCCGTCGCTCCCCCTCGCCCCGTGAAACTCCCGAAACCCGCCGGGGCCAATTCACTTCAACGCTTTCGCCATTTCCGAGCCGCCTTTATTCGCGGGCAACACTATTTCATGCAAAAGCACCCTTGCCACGTCTGCCGCCTGATGCCTCAACTCGGGAACAGCCGTGGATTCCCAAAGCTGGGGTTTGCGCAACGTCCCAAGAGTCATCAAATTCGAGACGGCATTTCCCTGGTGGTCGATAACCTGTCCGGAAGGGGCAACCTCCAGTCCAATCGCCAAAGCATCCTGGCTTAACCATCCCGCCGACAGCAACGAGCCGATGGCTGGGTTGTCTGGCACGGTGTTGGATGGACGCGGCCCGGTGCAGTTTATGATCCAGCCCGTTGTCAGTTCCCGCGTCTGTTGTCGATCGCGTTCGAACAGCGACACCTGCACGCTCTCTGCCTCTGCCACCACCGACGTTACATGCCCTTTGACGATTTGAACGATTCCCTGTCCCAGTAAATCTTCAAACCGGCTGGAAACATCAAGGGCCATGCGGTGCCGGTGTATTTCCCAGTAAGGACTGACGCGTTTCAGAAAAACCCGACGCTCCGTTATCGAAAGATGCTGCCAGATCTGCGACAAAAATGGACGCAATCCATCCACCACACTTCGCCAGTCCTTTCCCAGCGAGACGTGTGCAGCCGTAACGCGTCGCAGCTCGCGCAACAATTTCCGAACGGTCAGACTTTGCGATGTTCCCAATTGCCGGGAAACCCATGACGACATGTCCAGCGGACTCGGAATATCTGCATCATGTTTCTGCGGGACCAGGCCCCGCCGTGATATCAATGTGACCGGCGCCGTCCGTTGCGGATGAGCCAGCGACAGCACCGTGTCGATCGCCGTCAACCCGCTTCCCAAAATCACAACAGGCTCTGACGGCTGGATCATTCCCATCGCCAGTGGGCGCCAGGGGTCCGGCAAAAAACGGTAACGCGGGCCGTTCCAGATTCCCGCCAGCGGGTCGTCCGGAGGTCGATGCCCAACAGCCAGCACCACCGCATCCGCAAGAATGGATTCGTGCCTGGAGAAATGCACCAGCCATCCCGATTCCTCTGTTCGCTGGACCCGACGCGTTTCGTCGGAAATGACTGTTAACGAACATCGCGGTCCGGATTCGGCAGCGGTCCGGAGCAGACTTTCACGCAGGTACTCTCCGTACCAGCGACGCGGCAAAAAGGCGGACGGGTCAACTGGACCGTAGCGATGGTTGGCCCATTCCAGAAAGTCATCCGGTTTGTCTGGCCAGGCGCTCATCCGGCTGGCAGGCACATTCAACAGATGCAAATCGTCCTGGGTGCTGTACGCCAGTCCCTCTCCCAGTACGCCCCTTTTTTCGACGATCACGACTTGAAGCCCCGACTGTTGCTGGTCCGCCTGACGCAACAACTGGACCGCCGTCTGCGACCCACTGAAGCCGCCGCCCACGATTAAAACCACCGGCCGGTCCAGAGGTTGTTGCTGGACCGGTGCCGCCGTCCATTGCGGCGGGCGAGGCTCAAAGCGCTGAAAGTCACTGAGCGGCGGCGCGTAAACATGGACCGTAACCAGCGTCTCCGGCCCAGCATTCGCCAACGCGTGAATTCCCGAGTCATCGCTTGCGGTGACTTGGCCTGCTACCAGGTCGCTGGCGGCGGCTGGAACGACATAACTGTCGTCGCCTCGAAAAAAGTGGGATTCTTTCGCCACCCCTTCGATCACTCGCACCGCACACATCGAGCCGGCATGATCGTGGGGCAGACTCGCCTGTCCTGGCAACCAGGTCAGGACCAACAGTTCAAAGTTCTGGTTCTGATAGACGGTCACTCGCCGGTAACGGGACGCGTCCGGCTGTGCGAACGGCCTGACATCCTCGCTACACAGGGCAGCTTCCCCGAGAACCTGGTTCAGCGAGACCAGATCGAGTGTTGATCCGCGGACTTTCAGCCGCTCGACCAGCGCCGAGAGTCCGGATGGCAAAGCTGTTGTCACCGTTGAACACATGTGATTCGTCCTGTGATTCGTCCTGCGTCGTGCACGGGGTTAGTCGCGGATTCCAGGCGATACTGGGGCGCCCTGTCTCTGTTCATGCAGTCACTGTTAGGTTTGACAGTTCCACTTTTATCAGCCGCAATGCGCTGGCAACCGGTGCTCTTCCGGAGAATTCCGGAACCGGAGGCTGGCACTTTTGCGGCTGATCCTTGAGGTTGGTTTTTGGCATTTTTGGCGCAAAAATGGCGATGTCCATTCAGGTAATCACGGCAGTATTTCCCTGCCACGTAACACTTCCCGTGCATACATAGATTGCCTGGGTCTCGTTGCCCGCCGGTTCGGCCGAGGGGTCGAATGCTGTACGGATTTCCACTTTGCTTGCCATGCGGGTTTCTCCGGCACAGGTCACCAGCCAGCGCCGCTGACTTCCCGCGTAACACCCGGCGGAGGTGGCGATGCAGATCCGTTCTCCCCGCCCCATACTTTCGAAATGCCGCCTGGCCTTCCGGCGCAGGACTGAACGGGTAAACCAGTCGACGCACTGGGAAAACGAAACAATTGCCTGTTGAAAATCCCACCTGGAAACATGGTTATTCATTTCATGACCCTCCAAAACGAGTGAATTCTGGCGAGTCAGTAATGCAACCTGCGTGCCAATCTGATATTGTCATGTTTGCAAGGGAAAGTCACGCGAAAGAGTCAAATATGATACCGATATTGATTCAATGGACGAAAAATATCAAATGTGACACATTTGTGGCAATTGTGATGCGAAGAGCCGCCGAGCAGATTCTGCCATCCATGGACTGATTCCGAAGTCTGCCTGGAACAGGCAATCGCT
>JBGSVU010000380.1:0-4545 GCA_041752775.1 Pirellulaceae bacterium
GGCCCCCACCGCTCGTACTGCCGGACATGAACATGTTCGTGGTCGCGGGCGATATCCAGCCCTGCCGGGGTTTGACCGAGAATCGAATGGCCGACTGTCATCGCCAAGGTCAGCGGCCCCGTCGGCAACTTCCTCAAAAACAGGGCCGTCAAGCCTCCATAAAACTCGAGGCACCCCCGTCGAATCTGCACCCGTCCACCGCTGGCCAACCCGGCCAGGCCAACCAGAACGCCCAATAGAGTATTCGGACTAACCCACAAAATCAAAATCGCGCGTATCAGATGTCGCAATTGTGCCGCCTTGTATCAAAATCAGCCCTGATTCTCCTGCGCCTGTCGTTAATTTGTTCCGGATTGAAACGCAAATCAATGCCCTGAATGGATTTGCGCTGACATCGGTCCCGCCAGGAACAGTTTTAATGGAAAATTCTGCTCCATTAAACCGCCAAAACAATTGCTTAAGGGAAAGCCCAGCAGTGAATTTTTTCGCGACTTCCCACCCCTCCCGTCCGATGAAAAACCAGCGAGCTGAGGCAGTTCACACAATCCGCGCAAGGAAGCCAGGCAGCGGAGAATTGCCAATATGCCCGCTCCTGGAAACACGCTTCCAGCAACATCGCCCAAGGGAACAAAGGAATGCCCCTCCAACCAAGACTCCACAGGCCGCTTCGCATCGTCCTGACACTGTGCCTCGTTGCGACGGCCACTGCAGGGGCAATGGCCAACGGGGATGATCATCCCAGTCCGGCCGTTCCTGGCGCGAACGACCAGCCTCATTCGAAATTGGCAACGACAGTCGCCGAGAACGACAGCGAAATGTCGCTGGTCGAGTTGCAGTCCAGAATCGTCAACGTCGTCAACCAGAATATGGAAGCGACCGTGGCGATTTCCGACGGACTGGGATTCGGCAGCGGCGTTATCGTCTCCTCCGACGGTTTGATCCTCACGGCCGGACACGTGGTATGCACCGGCGATCAGACGTTTCAGCTGTTTTTCCCCAGTGGGCGGACCGCTCTGGCCCGGCTGGTGGGATACAACCTCGACGTTGACGCCGCCATGCTGCAAATCATTGGCGGTGGACCATGGCCTTTCGTAAAGATCTCCGATGCCGCCGTGACCCCCGGCAACTGGGCCATCGGACTGGGACACTCCGGCGGATACGAACTGGGGCGCAAACCGCCAGTCCGGACCGGTCGCGTCCTGGAACTGCGCGATCACATGCTGGTTACCGATTCGGTTCTGATCGGCGGCGATTCGGGCGGCCCGCTGTTCAATACCGACGGCGAACTGATCGGGATTCACAGCTCGATTGGCGACGTCATTTCAGAAAACCGCCACGTATCGATTGCCACATTTCGCAAGTTCTGGTCGCCCATGTCCCGCGGCCAACGTATGGGCAAGCTGCCCGAACTGGGAGCGTCAGCTGACGACGAATCCCCAGAACAGCAGGGCCCGGCAAAGAAACGGGAACGGGCGCGACTGGGCGTGACGATGCGTTCCGGCGTTACGGGTCAGGCCGTGATCGACCAGGTCCACGCCGGTGGCGCTGCAGAACGGGTCGGACTGAAACCGGGCGATGTCGTTCTGTCCATCAACGGCACCGCGCTGCAGAACGGTGATCAGCTGATTCAGCAAATCGCGAAACTGACCGCGGGTGACTCAGCGCAAATCGAAATCCGCCGCAACTCAACTGTCCTGAAACTCGTCGTGATCCTCGACAAGTTCTGAACTCACAACCGGGTTTGTTTTTTCAAGTTCTGGAAAGGCTGTACATGAACAGGCATTTTGCACTGACACGTTTCTGGATGGTTGCCGGCCTGGTGTGGATCTGCGTCATTGCACTGGCAGGCGTTGCCGCGGCGCAGATGCAGGACGAAATGCAGGATTTGCTCTGCGAAATGCTGGACGAACTCGACCCGGACCTTCAGGAGAAATTCCAGTCCGCGCTCGACCAGAACTCCAACCGGGTCGTGCTGACGCCGGACCAGTTCCGCCGCTTTCGCGAACATCCGCTGAATCCTTTCGAAGGCATGTCCGGAATCGATCCTGACAAACTGAAAGGGAACATCGAACTGAAGTTCGAGATTCCGTCCCTGCGCAATCGCGCTCCCAGTCCCCTCGAACGCCAACATCCGGATTTTCTTCGCAGCGTGGCACCGGCCACGAGCCAGGTTTCGAACAGCGTCGTGACCGTGCTGGATGGTGACCGGCAACTGTGCCTTGGCACAGTGGTTGCCTTACCCGTGCGGATCCTCGCCAAAGCCAGCGAAATGGCCGAAGCGAAATCGTTGACCGTGCGGACGGCCAGCGGAAAAGTCTTTCCCGTCAAACTGGCCGGACACGACCCCGACAACGATCTGGCCATCCTCGAGATCACCAGCAGCCTCTCCGGAATCCAGTCCGGATTGCAGCCCGTGCAGTGGTCGACCCGTCAACCCCAGCCCGGCGAGTTTGTGATCACCGCGGTGTCGAATCAGACGGCCTGGGCCGTCGGCACGTACAGCAACCCGCCGCGGGCCCTGAGAAAAAACGGCCAGGGGCTGCTCGGCGTCCAGCCTGAGAATTGCGAAGGTGGCGTTCGCCTGGTCGACATCACGCCCGGCGGTGCCGCCAGCGTGGCCGGGTTGGAAGTCGATGACGTGATCGTGCGCCTGGACGACCAGGTGATGACCGACGTGACCCAGCTGGTTTCCGAAATTGGCAAACGCAGCGCTGGCGACGAAATTACCCTGCAAGTCAAACGGGGGAACCAACACAAGGTAATTCGGGCCGTTTTGTCGGGACGTGAATTGTCAGCTGAAAAGGCGAGCAAATTCCGGATGATGAACCGCCTGGGAGCGATCCCCAGCAAACGCAACGACGGTTTCCAGTGGGTCTTTCAGCACGACACACCTCTCTTTCCGGAACAGTGCGGCGGACCGATCCTCGACCTGCAGGGCAATGTGCTGGGGATCAATATCGCCCGCGAAGGCCGGGTTTCCAGCCTCGCGATTCCCTCCACCCACCTGCAGACCATCCTCCCCGGTTTGTTGCGGGAAAACGTGGCGGCAAAGTAGTTGCTGACCGGATGCAAGCTGGACAGGAATGGCAATTCGGGAAACGGCCGTCAACTGATCAATTCGTGAAAGACATTGCCGTGGACATCGGTCAGTCGCATGTCGCGACCGCTCCAGCGCCATGTCAATTGCCTGTGATCGACCCCCAGCAGATGCAACATCGTCGCGTGCAAATCGTGAATCTCCATCCGGTTCTCGATCGCCTTGTAGCCATACTCGTCAGTCGATCCAAACGTCATCCCGCCGCGGATTCCGCCGCCTGCCATCCAGAGACTGAAGCCGAACGGATTGTGATCGCGTCCGTCAGTCCCCTGGGCAAAAGGTGTCCGTCCAAACTCACCTGACCAGACCACCAGCGTTTCATTCAGCAAACCGCGTTGCTTCAGATCGGTCAGCAATCCGGCAATCGGCCGGTCGACGGCGCGGGCGTTGTTCGTGTGTCCTTCCTTCAGATTGTTGTGCTGGTCCCAGCGGTCGGCGCCGACCGAAGGACAGGTGACTTCGATGAAACGAACACCGCGCTCGACCATCCGTCTGGCCAGCAGGCATTGCCGGCCGTAGATCGCTTCCGGTTTGTAATCCGAATCCACGCCGTACAACGCGCGCGTCGCTGCCGTTTCGTCGGCAATGTCGGCGATGCCGGGTACCGACGACTGCATTTTCCAGGCCAGCTCGTGGTTGCGGATTGCGGACTCGATTGCATCGTTGCGGCCCATTTCGGCGACGGTTTGGGTATCGAGTTGTTTCAACAGGTCCAGCTTGCGGCGCTGCAAAGCCGAAGTTTTTTCTCCACGCAATATGTTGGCCAGCGGCTGGTCGCCAGGATTGAACACCGAGCCCTGCCACGACGCGGGCAGGAATCCGCTGTTGAAACAGTCCAGCCCTCCCGGCGGAATCAGGCCGCCGTTGAGCACCACGAAGCCGGGCAGATCCTCGCACTCACTGCCCAACCCGTACGTCACCCACGCGCCCATGCTGGGCCGACCCTGAAACCCGTTTCCCGTATGGAGAAAATAATTGGCGTTGGTGTGTTCCGGGAAATTGCTGACCATCGAACGGACCACACACATGTCGTCCACGTGCTGGGCAACGTTCTGGAACAGATCGCTGACTTCCGTGCCGCTCTCGCCGTAACGGTTGAATTTCCAGGGGCTGCCCAGTGTGTTGCCGTTGTTGTTGAACTGCGTCGGCTCCATTTTCATGGCAAACGGTTTGCCGTTGTCCCGCTGCAGGTAGGGCTTGGGATCAAACGTGTCGACCTGACTGGGCCCGCCATCCATGTAGAGAAAGATCACGTTTTTGGCCCGCGGTGTGTGGTGCGGCAGATTGGGCAATCCCCGGATCCCCTGGTCCGAATCATTGGCCTTCGTTCCACTTGCACCCGCCCATTTCGGCAGCAGTGCGGCACAGGCCACGGCGCCGAACCCGCAAGCCACGCGCGACAGGATTTCGCGACGGCCGGTTCGCGCTGACCCATTCCGTCCCGGCCT
>JBGSVU010000381.1:0-3423 GCA_041752775.1 Pirellulaceae bacterium
TGCGCCTACAACCTGATTTCGCTGGTTTGAAAAAGGTGGCAACCTGGCCGTCAATATCTGACGGAACTTCCGGCGGAAATTTCCATCCGTAAAATTTCGTGCTGTCAAGTCAGAGCGGCATTATTTTTTCAGGAATCTTCCTGGACACTTCCGCTCAACCGGTCTTTATTCCGAACGTGGAATTTGGTCTATAATGCAACTGCAGGGAAGGCGTTTGCCGGACAGGTTCCTTCACAGGATGTGACAGGAGCTGGTCAGATTTCAGAAACGATAGTCGCAGGCCATGTTATTGACCCCGCAGCCATCGCAACCACAGGATTTTTTTTCGCGGTATCGTCGTGCTTTACGTTCGTGCAGGAATTTCGGAACCAGGTTTGCACCTGTTCCAGCGCCCGGTTCACCCCGAGTTGCTGGAAATCTGTTGCGCCCGGTATTTTGAGCGCGAACGATATGTCCTCAGAACGGCGGTGACGACGGCGGGGCACTGTATCTCGTTTTGTGTGGATGGACAGCAGCAAGTCACCGAGATTTGCGCCGGCCTGAACGAAGACTTGCCCAAACGGACCCGTTTGCTGTCCTGTTCGCTGGACGAACACCAGTGCGAGGAAATGGCGGTGGGCGCGAACCTGCTGTGGCAGTCGCGATTCAGCCTGGATGCGGTCGATAGCAGGATTTTTCTGGCGATTCAGGCCCAACTGGACGAACAGGGAGAGTGCGAAGGGCTGGTGCACCGGTTTCGTCCGGAGCAGGGGGGAGCGATTCCCGCCGTGAGCTATGTGAATTTTCAGGCTTTTGCCCGGCACGCGATCGTGCGGACTTTTCATACGTTTCCGGGAACCCTGATGGTCGCCCGTACGGAATCCCGTTTCCGGATCATATGAGCTGCAGACCGGTCGCTGCCGCAACAACGTCATGAAACGCCCGACTGGGCCGGAAGACTGTCCCCTTCGAGAAAATCAAGTACGCAGCGGTTGAATTCCTCCGGCCGTTCCATGGGCGACATGTGCCCGGCTCCCCGAATCAGGCAATACCTGGCACCAGGAATCAGGTCAGCCATTTCCCGCATTTCGTCGGGTGGCGTGATATGGTCCTGTTCACCCGCCACCACCAGCACGGGCAGGTCCAGCCCAGGCAACATTCCGGTCGAATCGGCGCGGGTTGCCATCGCCAGCTGAAAGGTTGCGATGGTCGCCGGAGCGGCTTCCGACATGATCGCCTGCAGCCGCTCCATCAGTTCCGGTTTCTGAAATCGGGCTTCTGGTCCTGTCATCCGGTTCAGCATTTCGCCAACCAGTTTTTGTGGGCCTTCGGCAAGTACCTGGATCGCTGACTGGCGGCGTCCTCGCGCGACCACCCCGGTATCGGCCGTGGCGCGCGTGTGACATTGCACCAGCGCCCGCAGCCGATCGCGATGTCGTTGTGCAAATGGCCACCCAATGTAGCCACCCATCGACAGTCCCAAAAAGATTACCGGCTCACCTCCGGTAACGTTGTCCAGAAAATTGGCGAGCAGGTCGGCCAGCGACTCAAGCGTGATCTCTTCATCTTCCAGCGGGCTGGTGCCAAAACCCGGCAAGTCCGGTGCAAGGACGCAAAATTTTCCGGAAAAAGCCTCGAGCTGCGCCGACCACATGGCGGACGACAGCGGAAATCCGTGCACCAGCAACAGCAATGGGCCCTTACCCTCGCGGACGTAGGCCATTCCGGTCTTCGAATCAGTCTCGTTACGCATTCTGCTTTTCCCCAAGTTCCAATTCCATGGGCTGGCCGGCTAATTGGTCTTCCAGAAACCCGGCAGGAACAATACCAGCACCGGGAAAATCTCCAGCCGTCCGACCATCATCAACAGCGTAAACAGCAGTTTGTTGATCCCGCAAAACCCGGAAAAATTCTGAGTCGCCCCGACAACGCCCAAACCGGGTCCAATATTGTTCAGTGTCGCTGCAACAGCCGTCGCGGAATCAATCAGTTTGTTTCCTTCGTGCCCACTCCAGGTGGCCATCGGTTCAAGGGCCACCACACAGACCCAACCCAGTAAAAACAGGATCGACAGCACACCAAAGTAAACCAGAATGCTGCGCCGCAATTCCTGGTCCTCAACCGGTTTGCCACCCATTCTCAACAGCCGCACGACACGCGGATGGTAGGAGTGCTCCATTTCAATCCGCAGGATTTTTACCAGCAGGACATAACGGATGACTTTCATGCCTCCCGCCGTTCCGCCCGAACATCCTCCGACAAACATGGTCAGAACCAGCAACAGCCGTGAAAAACTGTTCCACTGGTCAAAGTCCGCCGTCACAAACCCGGTGGTTGTCTGGATCGATACCACCTGAAAAACCACGATCCTGACCGCGTGCGGCAAACTTCCAAAACCTGGATCGTGCAACAGCATCCCCGTCGCCAGAATCACCAGCGACAGAATCACAACGATCAGCGCATACAGCCGGAACTCGGCATCGGCCAGTGGGATTCGCCAGCGGCCAATCACAACCAGAAACAGCAGCATGAAATTCGCGCCGGCCAAAAACATGAACAGCGTGATCACGCCTTCGATCATGACCGAACTGATTCCAGGCAGCTGCTGGAAATGGGCCACGCTGGCGGTATAAGTGCTGAATCCACCGGTCGCCATTGTCGCAAAGGCATGACAAAGTGCATCGAACAGGCTGACACCCAGCAGCATCAGGATTCCGGCCAGCACGCCATTCAGGACCAGATAGACTCCACCAAACAGCCACGCCGTGTGTTGCATCCGCGCCGTACTTCCCTCCTTGGTTGGACCCGGCATCTCGGCGCGCATCAGGGCCTTGCCAGCAGCCCCCTGACCGAGAATCACGACGAACAGCACAATGATTCCCAACCCGCCCAGAAAATGTGTGCTCGCCCGCCAGAACAGAATACAGTGCGGGACCAGCCAGGAATCGTCCAGTTCCGTCAGAACGGTCGCGCCGGTGGTGCTGAAACCCGACTGCGACTCAAACATCGCATCGATCAGACCCACCGTGACCCACTCCAGGCGAAAATGCGATACCCGGTCGGCGGGCGTAAAACGACTCCCCTCACCCGGCAGCTGCAACACGCCAGACCAGTCCTTGCTTGCCGCCATCCGGCGAAATTCATCGGCGGCCGCAGGGTTCCCGGTCTCGGCCTTCAGACTGTACTCCGACAGTCCCCGCGGGCCGGCACTCAGCACAGCCGACAGAATGTCGCACTGCTGGGGTTCGATCGCCGTGCGCAAATTCCAGCGTTTCCAGATTTCCCAGCGGCTGGACGAAACGAAAACACCATCGACACCTGCGACGATCTTGATTGGCGGCCGAGCGCAGGTTCCGCTGAACAGGAATGGCAACGCTCCCAGAACAGTCGCCAGAACCCAGCTCAATCCGACAATCGCCATGGCCTCGCGGCGATAAATGCCCG
>JBGSVU010000382.1:0-7215 GCA_041752775.1 Pirellulaceae bacterium
CTTTCGACTGCCCCGGCGGGCGCCTGAGTACGGGGCGCAAATCAAGACTTTTGTTGGAAATATGAATCGCCAGAATCCCTTTCGGACGCAGATGGTCGAGGTACAGCCTCAGGCATTCTTCCGTCAACAGGTGAACCGGAATACTGTCGCTGGTAAAAGCGTCAACCACCAGCAAATCGAATTGCATCGGGCCCTCCCCGACCAGTTCCCGCGCCAGTTGAACCCGCGCGTCACCGACCACCACGGGTTCCTCGAGGGCTCCCATTTCCCGCGCGCGAGGCAGCCACTCAAACCAGCTCTCTGCGATCGCAACCACGACCGGGTTCAGTTCGTAAAACCGGATGCGGTCCTGCGGCCGCGCCCAGGCCGCCAGACATCCACTCCCCAGCCCAATCACGCCGATCCGGATTCCATCGCCCGACACGCCGCCCGGGTCCCGGGCAGGTCCGCCGTTGTGACGCCGCTGTGGATCCCGTCTGGCAATCTCCCGCTGTTGCAAAACGGCCAACCCAACCGCGCGGTCCGCGGCGTAGTAGTCCGCGGGCTGAAATTGCCGCTGTTCGTCCAGGAACTGCCGACCGTGCATGGTCTGGCCACTCTGAATGAAGCGGAATTCTTTCGTCTCCCATACCGACATCAAACCGTAATCAGTGCGGGAGACAAATCGCATCCCCTGTTGCCGCGCAATGGCTTCCGTCTGAAAAAAACTGGCTCCCAGCATCAATATCAGCACCATCCCCGCGATGGCCCAGAAACCCCGTTCCAGCAACGAACGCGGTTTCTCCGGCCACATCACGACACCCCAGTAACCGACCATGACCGACGCAGCCAGCGCCAGATGAAATTCGTAGTACCCCGACAACAGCCTCGGTGCCGCAATCACCACCAGGGCACCGCCGATCAATCCGCCGATGCTGGTCATCATCCAGAAAAAAGTTACCTGCCCAGGCCCGGGCTTGCTCCGTTCCAGTTCCCCATGACAGAGCAGCGCGCCCCAGAAACTGACCGACGTCATCACAAGCATGTGAATCACGATCGAAACCAGTGTTCCCAACAACAGCAGAATCAGCCCCGCGATTCCCGAAATGATCAGCATGCCGTATGTCACTCGCCGGCGGTACCAGCCCGGCCGGTCAAAGGCCACAATCCAGGTCAACAAATAGGCCACCAGCGGCAGAACCCAGAGAAACGGGAACGAGGCCACCTCCTGGCTGAGGACCGTGCTGACCGCCATCATCAGTCCCGATGCAACCGCGGTCAGAAAAATCCACCACGCGGCAAGCTTCCATTCCACCGGGGCGTCAGCCCTGCCGGCGGCATGCTGGTCGGACTGAGCCGTGGGAATCCATTTGTTCAGCCCCGATACCTGAAAACCACTCCAGAAAAGCAGGATCGCGTAAACCACAAAACCCAAACTCCAGGTGCGCGTCTGCGTCCCCAGCCCGATCCACCACTCGATCACGACCGCATAGACCAGCAACCCCGCCAACGACCCGGCATTCGACAATGCGTACAGCCGATAGGGGCTGCGCTCCGGATGCGATGCCGCCTGCCAAGCCTGAATCAGTGGGCTGGTCGACGCCAAAACCAGAAAAGCGGGGCCGACCGAGATGATCAGCATCCAGGCAATCTGCAGCGAGACACTTCCACCACGCTCCATCGAATCCTGTCCCCGCAACGTCAGCGGCAGAGTAACCGCGGCGACCATCACCAGTAACAAATGAACGACCAGCCCACCCCGTGGCGAAAAAAAACGGTGCAGGAAATGCGACCAGGCATATCCGGCCACCAGCAAGGCCTGAAAAACCAGAACGCTCGTCGTCCAGACAATCGCCAGCCCCCCAAACGACGGCAACATCAATCGCCCAACCATCGGCTGGACCATAAACAACAAAAAAGCACCCAGAACGATCGCCGCACAATATCTCAACATGTCTTCCAACGGTTCCGTCGCCCAGAAACAAGTCTTCGCCTCGGACACTTTGACGGTTTGGGGAAACAGGCACAAGTCCACCGTTATCTGTCCAATTTAACCGCCAAAAGAAATCCGCCCGAAGAAATCCGCCCGGTTTCCCACGCCAACTGTTCCGCGCAGGAATCGTTTACAATCCGTTATCCGGCACCCTGCCAGTGTGGACTCCCGACCCTGCTCCCTTTTGCCATGACCAACAACGAGATTGCCGACCAACTGAATGAACTGGCCGATCTTCTGGAAATCCAGGGCGAGTCCATGTTCAAACTGCGCGCCTACCGCAAAGCCGCTGAGGCCATCGAAGAAATGCCCGCCTCACTGGAAGACAGAATAAATGCAGGCGAAGACCTGACGAAGCTCGACGGAATCGGCAAGAGTGTCGCCGAAAAGTGCTCGGAACTGGTCACAACCGGCCAGATGAAAAAACTGGAAGAAGTCCGCCAGAAAATCCCCCGATCCGTTCTCGACCTCGCCCGGGTCCCAAAAGTCGGACCGAAAAAGGCGGCTGCACTTTTCAATGAACTGGGCATCGCGACGCTCGAACAGTTGCGTCAGGGCTGCCAGGCCGGCAAAGTACGCGAACTGCCAGGCTTTGCAGAAAAAACCGAACAGGCCATACTCGCCGGACTCGAAAAAATCGCCGACGTTGCCGACCGGATGCTCTGGTCCCAGGCCGACGAAGCCGCCGGGGAACTGTTGAAGCACATGCGATCCTGCCCGGAAATCGAACAGATGGAACTTGCGGGCAGTTATCGCCGGGGCCAGGAAACCGTGGGCGATCTCGATTTGCTGGTCGTGGCCAGTTCTTCCGGTCCGGTGATGGACCATTTCGCGACGTGGGGACAACTGGAATCGGTCACTGGCCGCGGTCCAACCAAAATGTCGATCCGCACGCGGCGCGGAATCCAGATTGACATGAGGGTCGTGCCAGCGGAATCCTTTGGTGCCGCCCTGCAGTATTTTACCGGCAGCAAGGATCACAATGTCCAGGTCCGTTCGCTCGCCAAAAAACATGGACTGAAAATTAACGAGTACGGTGTTTTTGACGCCGGTGACCAACCGGTACCCGGTGCTGGTGCAACTGAGGAAGCCGTTTACCGCGCGATTGGACTGGACTGGATTCCTCCGGAATTGCGACAGGCCCGCCACGAAATTGAATGGGCCGCGACTGGAAAAATTCCACAGCTGATCGACGTCGCCGACATCCGCGGCGACCTGCACATGCACACGTCCGCCACCGACGGCAAAAACACGATCGGGGAAATGGCCGATGCTGCGCGCCAGCGAGGACTGCAATACATCGCGATCACCGACCATTCCAAACGGGTCACCATGGCCCGTGGCCTGGACTCTTCCCGCCTGCTGGAACAATGGGCTGAAATCGACAGGATCAACGCCGCCGCCAACGATGAATTCCGGATTCTCAGGGGAATCGAGTGCGACATTCTCGAAAACGGCGGGATGGATCTGCCGGACGACATACTGGCCCAGGCCGACTGGGTCATTGCGTCACTGCATTACGGCCAGTCGCAACCGCGACAACAGATTACGGACCGGATTGTCGGGGCAGTTCGCAACCCGCACGTGGATATCATCGCACATCCCACGGGACGTTTGATCGGTCGACGACCCGGTTATGACGTGGATCTGATGGCCGTTTTTCAGGCGGCCGCGGAACACGGCAAAATGCTGGAATTGAACGCCAGCCCCCAGCGCCTGGACCTCGACGACAGCAACCTGATCGCCGCGCGCAGTTTTGGAATTCCGGTCGTCATCAGCACGGACGCGCATCACCTGTCCGGGTTGGCGGACATTCGTTTTGGCATTCTTCAGGCCCGTCGCGCCGCGCTGACCGCCGCGGACGTCGCCAATACCCGGCCCGTCCATGAATTTCTCCAGTTGATTTCACGCGGCTGACCGGTTGATTCGCAGCCGGATGTCGTCAATGGAGATAATAACAGTGCACCCGCATCCCTACCGCGATGATGGCGTGGAATGGTCCGAATGGGCTTGAGAAATTTAGGATTCCCGCGATTGCCGTGGGCTGGCATCCCTCCGGGATGCAGGGTCATGATTGTTGAGCAACACGATTGGGATGTAGTATTCGGCGCGATGAACCGGTGGTGTTCGCTTCGCTCGACCACCGGCTAATGGCTGGCATCCCTCCGGGATGCATGGCCATATTTCTCGCGGTGGCCGGATTATCGGCAAATCCGTTCGTGTTTGATACCGGATGCCGGATTTTTGAAGTTTTTGACCTCGCAGAGGCGGGAAATGCGCTCCTGTTGTGTAGCCTGGAAAACTGGGGATACGAATCACAGGCAAATTTCGTCAGAGCACCAAATGGCGTCCGGAAACAGTACCGGATCGGATCGTCGCGCGCGATTCGGTCAACATATACTGGACTTGTTGGTCCACCAGAAAATCATTGCGCGCGGCGTTTATGACGCACATCAGTTCCGCATTGGCGATGTCTCACCAGCTGTTCCAGCAGTACTTTCTCCAGCCGCGGTGAAGCCCGCTGTCGGGATCTCCACCCCGTTCAGTTTGCCTCTTGCCGGTGCCTATCTGATCCATCTGAAATCCGCGGGGCAGAAAAGCGGGTTGGGCATCGAGTGGATGTTGCAGCATTTTCTTGAGCAGCTCAGCCGGATTTCACAGCTGCCCGAAACGCTTCATTCCAGACTGCTGCCGGGAGTCGTGTCGATGGCCGACTGTTGGCTGGCAGAACTGGCCCTGGGAGTCCGGCCCAAAGGACTTGTTGAGGCGGGCATTCTGGGCACGCGGATGCGGGTCCAGCTGGAACTCGATCGGCCCCATGGAACCGGTTGGCTGGATCATCCCGACCTGGGGCAGTTGCGGCTCGATCCCCACGAGGCTGTGACTTTGGCCACTCGAAATCTTGCGGAACTGGATTGTCATTTTCAGCCTTGTGGCACGGACCTGTTGCGCGCCGACACGGTGGCGGGTGCGGCTGCCGCCCAGTTGCTGTTGCCCGGGCGGTTTCACGGCCTGGACCTGAATGGCGATCCGGTTGTTCTGGCGTTGCACGAAGACTGTTTGCTGGTAACCGGTTCCCGCTCCATGGCCGGACTCAAGGCGATGATGGAACAGGCTCTCCAGGAAGTCGGGGCACCGCGGCCCGTGCTCAGCCCGATTCCACTGATCGCCCAGGGCAGCGGATGGCGGGAATGGAGCGTACCGCTGAACTGGACCGCATTTGCCGACTGGCAAGTGTTGCAACAACTGTTCTTGCAGCGGGTTTATCGCGAGCAGGATGCCGTAATCAAAACCTGTCTGGCCGATACGCCGGACGAAGCGGCCGATTTCCACGTGGCGCAGTACGAACTGGTCGAAGTGCAGTCGAGAGGGCTCCGGTCGCAATGCGAGCTGCAGCAGGGAACGCCGGGGCTGATTCCAAAAACCGACCAGGTTGTGCTGCGACGCCAGGGCCGTCGTGAGATACTGCAGTGGGAAGAAATGGGCACGATCGGCATTTTTCCGCAGCCATGGCGCGACAGCAAACCGTTGCGATTTCTGGCGTAAAGCAGTGTCTGTGCGTAAAGCAGTGCTCCGGTATTGCCTCAGACGGCAGCCCGGTCCCAGACTTTCCACCACGGCCGTTTGCCGTGCGATGCCTTGATCGATGCGCCCCAAATGCGGCCATTGGTGCCGATACTCCCCTGCATCCTGGCGAATTTGAATTCCGCCCGCAAAATTTTTGCCTGGGTCATGTTGGCGCCTTCGAGGTTGCTCGACGAAAAATCGCCATTGCTCATGTCGGCGCCGTAGAGGTTGGCCTTCTGCAATTCAGCTTTCTGGAAGTTGCTGCGAATTTCCGAAAACGAAAAATCGGATTCCTTCAGGTCCGCTTCGACAAACGTCGCGCCGTTGATTTTGCAGTGGCGAAAATGAATCTTTCCCATCAGGGCTTTGGTAAAGTCCGACAGGTCGAGGTTGGTGTCGGAAATGTTGGCACCGGTCAGCGAGGCTCCGCAGAAACTGCAATTGCGCATGGATGAATTCTGGATCCGGCATCCGTCCAGTTTCGATCCGTCAAAGCTGGCACCGTTCAGGTGGCAACTGGCGATGTTGAAGCGGGTCAGGTTTTTTTTGGACAAATCCGCACATGTCAGGTCCAGACCGCTGAGCGTGCGTGAAGAAATTTCTTCTGGCGTAAACGTGTGAATCAGTTCACGAGTTTGTCGATGCAGAATTTGGGCCATGAATTAACAGCCTCCCGAATGAACATACCGGAACACCACCCATCCTCACCCCAAGGAAGTGTTCGTTGCGCCTGCTGCTCTCCGTCCCTACCATGATAGACCCCTTGCATCGCAATTGGTTTCGTTTTTTCTGAAAAAATGGAGTTAATTTCCGGAAATCGGCCCCATTGCCCCCAATTTCAGCCCTCGAAGTTGCGTGATTTGGCGCAGTTTGCCTCGGCCGTTGCCGGGTAGTCAACTAGCCACTAAATCGCAATTGATATTTGGGCGGTAATCGGCGGGTGGAATGCACTGTGGACATCCCCATCCCACCATCGCGAGGGGGGCGATGACTGTGGGAATGCTATTTTTCGGCAGCTTTGCCGAGTTGACTCCAGGGCTGAAACTCCGGCGGTCTCGGGAAATTCGAACGCGATTTCTCAAGCGTGGCCGCGGCTTCATCGCCAGACTTACTGGTATCCGCAACCGGTGCCGGTGGCGCCTGTGGCGCGGTGGTCGACGGCTTTGTGGCTGGAACCAGCGGCGTGGATGTGGGCCCAACTGGACTCCGGACGGGCTGTCCAGCCCCGGCGGCATCACGCTGACTGATTCTCGCAGCGGTTTCTGGTGGGACTTTGATGACCGTGGGTTCGATTCGGGTCTCTTCGCTGAACAGGATGTTCGCGTTTTCCAGATCGGCACCCAGCTGTTCGTTTTTCAGCTCGTAAGCAGCCTGGCGGATTTTTGATTTCTTTTCCCAACTGGACTGGATCGACTTGATCTGTCCGCCCCCTTCCTGAGTCACGGTTTCGGCGTGTTCGGATTCGGGGGCTTTGCCGGACAGCACATTGACGGTTTGGTCTCCGCGAAGGATCTTTCCATCGGCGGTGCGGAATACGGGAATCAGGGCGACACTGCGACGGGCGCCGCCGACCTCGTCCCACGGCACCCAGAAACTGTAGCTGTCGCCGAGGGCCGTCTCATTGTAATGGCCCTGCAGTTCTTCCTGGCGAAAAACGTATTTGCGGTCGGGGTAGG
>JBGSVU010000383.1:0-10128 GCA_041752775.1 Pirellulaceae bacterium
CGCCGATTGCCGATGAACCTAAAATCGCAATGCGGATCAACGATTTTGGCATCGGCCATTTTCGTCAGGGCAATCTGAAAACAGCACTGTGGGCCTTCAATCGCGTGACCCACCTTCTGCCCGATGACGCCGACGCCTGGATCAACATCGCCCGCTGTCAATTGCGGGAAGGCAATTACGCGGAAATGGAAGCGACGCTGCGGGCGGCTGACAAGGCCCGACCAGGATTTCACAAGACCGCTTATTTTCTCGGCAAGCTGCGCCACGCCCAGGGTCGGTTCGACGAAGCGATTGATGCGTACAAAAACACACTGGAAGCCTTTCCCAACGATCGCGTGGTCAACCTCGCCCTGGCCCAGACACTGTTCCAACTCGGGCAATTGGACGAGGCGATCGTCGTCCTGAGGCATTCCCTGGAAATTGATCCGGAGGACCAAACCGCGCATACTCTATTGTTTCGCTGCTATTCGGCCAAAGGGGATTTCGTCAACGCCGAGGTCCACCGCGCGGAATCACTGCGTTACCAGCCCCAACAGGCGGAGGTGGCGAGTTCGGAAATCTATCGCCGCAATCATCCGCACGATGATATCGAGGCGAACCTGGAACACGTGCATTCTTTGCATCGGATTTCCGACTGGAGCACGCCAGTATCATCGAACGAAGAACAGGCTGTTGAACAGCGATAGCGCACCTCAGTTCGGATTTCGCACTGCGGTCTCGAAGCATTCGATCGACACGAATTTGGCGACAAGCACGGCGGCCTTGATCGCCCCCATGTTCAGAATGGAGGCGACCTGCCTGTGTCCCGCGA
This sequence comes from Pirellulaceae bacterium, assembly GCA_041752775.1. Lineage (GTDB taxonomy): Bacteria > Planctomycetota > Planctomycetia > Pirellulales > Pirellulaceae > BJ22. Next base: position 812 of record JBGSVU010000383.1, read on the forward strand.
GGCCTGCCTCCATTGCCTGGGACCGCAGTTTTTCCAGAGTTTACAGGCCTTGTTATGCATACGTGATGTCGGCCACGGCTTGTCGAATCAGGGATTGGGCGATTTCACCATCAAGGCTGTCAATTGTTTCCCTCGCGGCGTCGTATAGTTTCTGTGCCTTGTCGCGACGAAGTTGCGGCATCCTTGCCAGGGTCTCCAGCGTCGCCCGCACGATCCGTGCCGGTGCGGGATATTTGTCGAGCAGGGCCAACACCCAAAGGTCTGGAATTTGCAATGGGTGCGAATTTGCAATGGATGCCACCGGTGCCACCCACGCACCGGGATACTGGTGGTTCCTGTTTCTTCAACACAGCCCATCGAATTGGGTTTTCCATAGTCCCCGGCGACGATCTGCGGCAGCGGTCTCGCATTTCCTCTTTGTTCCAAACAGTCAATTCGGGGAAAGGTTGCAGCGTTTCGGGGCGCCATTTTCTGGTCCAGAGCGATGGCTTCGGCCTGCTTGCGACCAGCACCCGAGGGCAGGCCCGCACGTACACTGCCAGCAGTGCCCGACCGGTGGCCGACGACTAGCAGTCTTTGAAATTCCTCAAAAACTGGCCAGGCAGCCCTCCAGGTTTTGCGATATCCTGAATCGACATGGGACGACCTTCCGTGGTTTTTGTGTGAAACGAAACCAGACACGGAGGGCCGTCTCTTTTTCCATTTTTGGTCAAAGGCAAGTTGTCCAGTAACACCAGCCACTTGCGACCGAAATCACCCCACAACCCGGCGCTGTCCAGTTAGAATGGGCCGCCCGTTCATGCGATGAAAATTCATTCAGTTTTTTTTATGAATCATGCAATAACTGAATCCGGCAGTGTGCAGGACAAACCGGTCTGTGGTCGATTCGTTCTGGCCCGGCCCTGAAGCCTGTCCATGAAATGGACATCGGAAAACCGTCTTGCGCGACGGAACCGAAGATAAACCGTCGCTTGACCAAAACTGTTTCGGAAGCGGTGTGGCGTGGTTTTCAGCAACCGGTTTTATTGGGGATTGAGTGAGTCAGCAAGAACCACTGTTGGGACGAGTCGCCTGTTCGGTGCCCACTGACGATCCGGACGACGTGCTGATCCGGTTTCTTGACCGGTTCGGTGCGGCGGAGATTGTGCGTTTGCCGCTCGTGGCAGCAGGTCCCCACATGGATGAGCTGAAAAATTTTGCCGGCCAACTGATGACCGCGCGGTTGGACGGCGCCCTGTTGCTGTCGGCGGCCGGTACGCGGCAGCTGCTGGAACGGGCCGCCGATCTGGAGGATTCAGTCCGGTTCCTCGACGCGTTGCGTGACGCGCGACTGGTAATCGCTGGCCAGGGTGCGGCACGCGTGTTGGAGCGACAGGGTATCCGGCCGCAGATGATTCTGGCCTCCAGCAGTGACTGGCGTCTGATTCTGAACCAGCTGGCGACGTTGCCGGAAATGAACTCAACCCGCCTGGTGATCGAATCGACCCGGCATGATGTAGCGTTGCGGGCCGGACTGGAATCCCGTGGCGTGACTGCCATTTTTTTACCCATGGTCGCGGCGCCGTGTCCGGCATCCGGGACCAAAAATCCGAATGAACCTGGGGCGATGCTGGTTTGCGATGCCGATGGACTGGCAACCGTGTGCGAGAAAGTCTCGTCGCAGGAATCTGGCGCTGCCCGCGGGGAATTGCGGCAAATCGTATTTGCGACCTCGCCGGAAATTGTGCAGTCGGCTGAACTGTTGGGGCTGGAAGCGCGACTGATTGACACCGTCCGCCTACCCGCAGGATGGGGAATCGAAGAAGCCCTCGAAATCGCCAGACAATTATGGTGAGCAACCGGGAAGCCAAAATCCGGTAACGAAAACCTGTTCGGGGCACACGGGACCGAGCCAGTCCCTGTCGGCCAGTTCAGGGCCAAGCTTCTGTCTGGAACACGCGTTCAATGCCCATTCACAGTTCCCGTCACGTGATAATTATGGCAATGCGTACAGTCGGTTGGCGACGCTCCCCTGCGGTGGCAACTGGCGCAATTTTCGGGTGTGAGTGGAATCAGTCCTGACCGCGATGCTGCGGGATCGCCGCCGGAGGCCATCGGCGTGTGCGATCTTTTTTTCCAGGCTGCAAGCTGGTGCCGCGGTCCGGTCACCGTTCCCTGTTCGCCCTGGTCCAGCGCGTGGCACGAGTGGCAGTCGCACAGCATCGTGTGCGGAGCGTGATTGAACCGCGTAAAGTTTTTCTGGACGGGGTCTCGCAGACGGGCGGTCCAGAGACTGGCATGCGACAGGGCGGCCGCAGGGTTTTCCTTGGCACCCGCCAGATTGTGACACTGCGTGCATTGGCCGGGTCCTGTCGTGGCGGCAAATGCTGCAGAAAAATGCTGAACCGCCTGCGAGTGATGCTGTTTGACGGAAATCAAATGGTTCCATTCCAGCAGAATGGCAGACAAACGGTCGGCATGCCCGGCCGGGAAATACCGAAAAACCAGCATCCGGTCGTCACAGGTCCAGTCGCCGGAAACCTGGCGGACAACCCGTTTCGGGCCACCGTCGGGCACCGCCTGCGCAGAGAAAAAACTGGCCGCTGGCATCTTTTCGGACTGGTCTGCAGCCCGTATGGGCGGCGCGTTCCCTGGGGGGCGCCGGTTTGCCAGGTTTTCGGCCAGTTCTGTTTCAGCAGACTGGTTGGTGGACGGAGCGTTTTCTGCCGGTCGACTGGAGCTTTCGTTGTTGACGAAAGGTCTCGCGGTCGGACGCAGCCCCGCCAGCGGATTCCCGGCCAGCACTTCGCCAGTCCGGTCGGGCTCAAAGGCAGTCACTTGTCCGCCAGTATTGAGATCGTCCTGGCCAGTCGTGGGGCTGTACGGTTCCTGCGCAAATGAACGTTGTGCTGCTATTGGGGGGGATTCACTTTGGCGAATCTCTTCCAATGTTCGGGACGACGACGAATATTCAGGCAGCGCCGCACCGGCTGCACTGCCTTTGGTGCCCGCTGTCGAGGGCGTCGCAGGAAATCTGTTTTTCAGTGGGTTTTCCGCCAGCAGCGTATCATCGGGTTCCTGTACAAAACGAAACAACGGTGCCCCGCCCAGTCCTGTAACAGTTTTCTTCTGCACCTGGTCCGCACGCTTCACTCCGGCCCCCTGTTCGCCCACAAACAACCCGGGCATCCACCGACGGCAGGCATCGGCCAGTTGCTGCTGGTCTGCCTGCTCCAGCAACGGGACCGGTGGCATTGTCAATTCAGAACCTGTCCGCGCGGAACCGGCCGCAGCGCACGCTATCCGCCGGTTGATCACAACCGTTCCTTCCTCGGCCAGTTCCCTGGTCAACCGCTGAATTCCGCCCCCCAGTACCGCGGCCGTGCGTAAATCCTCCGCACGCGCCGGATCGAGGCTGCAAAAATCAAAATTGGCCGGCAGCCGCTCCAGTATCGCAGCCAACTGTTCATCGCCTGCCAGCAACAGACGCATCAGGGGGGGCAGGCGTCCATCGAAATCCCCTGTTGCGGCTTCTGGCCAGTGCACCAGCTGGCCACCATCCAGTTCGATTCCCGCGCTGCGCAGGGCCGCTACATCCAGCACCGGAATGGCCAGCAGTTCCCATCCGGTTCGCTGGCTGTCGACGATGGAGCGTTCGTGGCAACTCGCGCAGGAGCGCTCAAAGGAAGCCACGGTTCGCACATTTCCAGACGCATCTCCCGGATGACACGACGCACAATCGAAAGTCTGATTCGCCCCTGGAAAATGCTTTGTCCCATGACTGGCGTGGTCGAATTGCAGCATCGCGCCAGTGTCGCCAGCCGCGATCTCAAATCGGGGGTGGCCCGTTTCAAAATCATGAAAACGGCTGACATGGCAGCTTTGGCATTGCTCATTGCTGAGTGCAGTCAACGATTCTCCATTGCCGTGATGTTCCCGATGGCAGGTGCTACAGGCCAATTCGCCCGATAGCTGGTGACTGGCGAGAGTCGCGATGACCCGGCCACGGGTCTGAATTCTTTCCAGTTTGGCCTGGGTGATCGCCGCCAATTCGCTGGCTGGCAGATTGTGTGCTTTCTGCCAATCGGCTTCGCCCAGCGTGACCGAATGACAGCGCATACACAGATCGGACTGGCACTGATCCGCTGTTCCGGCCCCCTCCCCGGAAATGGCCTGGGCCATCCATTCTGCGGCCGACAGCGATCCTGCTGCATGGCAGGCCGCACACCGGTCGCCCTGCAACCCGCGCAAAATCTGGGCGTGGCTGGACGAAAGCGGCCCCGGAGCGAGTACTTCATTGCGCCACGGACTGGCGAACACGACCAGCAACGCACCGATCGCAAATCCCGCCACCGACAATGCGATCATGCAGCGGTGCCTGCGCAACGACGGCACCCGGATCTGCAAGTCGTCGCGTTCAAAACCTGCATCCAGCCGGCGCAGCTCCGAATCGTCGGGACGATGGTACCCGTCGACGTGCGGCACTCCCGGTGTCGCCACGGGCAAATGCCCGGAAGAAGCCTGGTCCATCACGCTCCTCCCGCAAAGAAGTAAACCAGTGCCACATGGACCGTGCCCAACACCAGCAGTGCACCGGTCAAAGTCAGATGCGCGACTATCCACCATTTCAGCCGGCCCTGCATCGCGCGATGATAGTCCAGATCGTCTTTTTCCCGAACAATTTGCATCAACTGGCCGCTCACCACCCGTTCTGCATCGGACAGATAACGGTCCAGCCCGCGAATTCCTGAGACGACTTTTCTGCATCCCCGCGATGAAGGAGCCAGGCCGAACCCGACCGGACGCGGCAAGTGCAGAAACGCCGCCACGCTGTTGACGTAGTGCCTGGCCAATGTCGTTCCGGGGCATTCCCGAACCAGAGCATTGGCGCGGATGGCCAGATGCCGCCGGGCCGCCGGAATCCGTTCATAAATCACCTGCTCACGCAACTGCGTCAACCGCCGCGGTATCAGCCGTGTCATCCACAAACCCAACAACCCGCTGGTGCCCGTCAACATAAAGGTGATCGCGAGTGCCCGCTCGAAAAGTCCATCGGGAATTTTCCAGCCGACATGCAGTCCGAAAATCGCCAGCGCTGCAATGCCGCTCCACGCGTGCAACTGCATCCACGCCGATGCCGTCCCCAACCACGCGACACCGAGAAACATCTTTCGCATCCGGAACGCCGCCAGAAACAGAACCAGCCCGGCGAGAATCTGCCCGGAAACGAAATCCGCCCGCACCAGCCGACCGTCCATCCAGCGGCAAACCAGTATCACCGCCGCGACCGCAACCGTCGTCAGGGCGAAGGAACGTATCCGTCGCCGGGGAATCTCCCTGCGTCGAACAGGCCCTACCGGTCGCTCACAGCGATTTTTCATTCGGTCCACTCCCGCAGCGCGGTTGCCGTGGACAAATCCATCCTCACCAGCGCGTCATGCGGACAAGCCCGCTGACAGGCCGGCCCGCTGCCCGTGTCGAGGCATAAATCACACTTCGATGCTTTCAGGACCGGCAGGCCTGTCCCGCGGTCAAACGCCGGTTGGCCGTTCGCGCCGGTGGCCGAGACCATCTCAATATTGGAGTAGGGACAACTGGCGGCACACGTTCCGCATCCAATGCAAGTCGACTGGTTGATGCGCACGGTGCCAGAGCTTTCGTCCCTTGCGATTGCCCCGGTCGGACAGCCAATCATGCACACCGGATCGGCACAGTGCATGCAGGCCTGGGTAAACATCCAGTTGTCCTGCACCAGCCCCGAGCGCAGAAAGCGCGGTGTTCCCTCATGTGTCGCCGCACAGGCCCGCACACAGTCATCACAGCGAGTGCAACGGTTCAGATCGATTACCATCGCTTCGGTGCCGTTCATCAGACGCTGTTCGACAATCGTTTCCAGCATGTTGGTGGGGATCGCCGGCAACCGTTTTTCCTGCCGGCGTGTGCCGGACCCGTCGGTCGATCCCGCCAGCGGTGCCAGGGGTGCAGGTCGCAGGGAATCCGGTATCGACGGCAGCACATACCGCTGAAAAGCGTCCGCCGGAATTTTCAATACGTCCACATACCCCGTTGCACGCAGTGTCAGCTGCCACGGTCGCTGCTGGCCGGTCGTATGGTTGTGAACCAGTTCGCGCAAACCGAACACGCCACCCTTGCCCAGATACTCAATCGTCTGTTCGCCATGGCCGTGACGGCGTGTCACGCGCGCAAATCCGTTGCGGACCAGAATCAGCGTGTCACAGTATTCGCCCTGTTGTGCAATCACGGGTTCCGAAAGGATGCGCTGGGCGATTTCGTTCTGCTGCGCCGATTTCCACGAATGCGTCCACATCATCGACCCAAACGACGCAAACTCGACGCGTTCCGCCAGTTGTCCAATCGCCACCGGATCCAGTTTGGCCAACAGGGGGGTCTCCCGCAAATGGGTCTGCAAACTCCTTTCGCGATAGAGCTGCTGGATGTGATGGCGCAGCGCCGGATCGCGCTGCATCAGGTCGCGCAGCCCCTGCCAGCGAATTTCAACCACAGTGGCGGGCCCGGCTGCGACCACATTCACACTTCGGGCCGAACGATTGATCGCCGACAACTCGCCAAAAATCTGGCCCGGCAGCAGACGCTGGGTTTCGCCCTGGGCCAGAATGGCGGGCACATCCTGCAGGAACATCCGCGGACCCAAAGCGGTTTCCCGGGTCGTTGGCCGCCGTGCAGAAGCGTTATCCGAACCCTGGTCCCGCTGTTTGTCCAGTTTCAGCAGACCGAGGATTCTGGCCAGGGTACCCACCGGATCCGGACGGGTTACCTGGCCGAACAACTCTCCGGTTTGGCCCAGAACCACCGACAGCTCACCTGTCAGAATCAGAAAGGCGCTGTTGCCATAATCCCCCTGGCGATAGACCACGTCTCCGGCTTCGTATTCAACGATCCGGCAATCGTTGGCCAGCAGCCCCGCCAGAGAAACCTGGCGGGGAAAAGCCGCCGGGTCCATCGAACGAAACGGCTCCGTGGCGAGCAGCCGTGCCACGTCGGCGTCGCTCATGCAGCTGCCAAATGGCTCGCTCCAGCGCTGCGGTCGATCGATCAGATGGGGTTCGGAATTCATGTGCGACAAACGGGGTTCCCGAAACGAAAACTTTACTGGTGCCTGTACCCGGCCGCCGGAGGCAACAGCGGGTCCAGCGCTGCCAGCGTCGATCCGTCCCGCGTCGTGGCAAATTCAGAACCAGCCCTCGCAATCGCGTCGGCAATGGCGTTCAGTTGCCCGCTGTTGCCCGTGCGAAGTTCGGCCTGGGAGAACGCTTCCAGCGCCGTTTGCACCAGCGGGTCATGAATCATTTCCTGAACCGCGACCAGTTTCAGCGCGACGGCTGCCGCGCGACTGGCTACGGTGACGCCATAGTCGGCTTTGACCGTGGCCCGGGCCGTGGCCCGTGTGCTGTATTCGAGGTCGGCCATCAGCCCCGTGACGTACATCACCCGCAATTTCTGGGGCGTCGATTCTTCGTTGCGCATCCCCTGCGACCGGACAAAGTTGTGACGAACCAGCCCCTGGGACCAGCTCACGAGCTCAAAACCTGCACTGCCCGCGGTGTGCCCGCCCCGGTTGATCAGTTCTTCCTGCGGCACCGTGTGACAATTCAGACAGCTGCTCGCGATCAGGTAGAGATTGCGGGTATTCCGCATCCCCAGCCCTGCACTGCGCTCCAGCCTGTCGACGCGGTGCTGCGGACTTTCGGAATCGTGGGTCACGCCGGGGCCACCGTAATCGTTGTGGACCTGCAACCATTCCAGCGCCGCGCCATGACACGATTCGCAGGAGATGCCCGCGACCGGCTGGATGTTGCCGTCGGGTTGCGTCTGGGTGGTGAAGTGGCAGTTAATGCAAAGATCGTTGCGTTTGACGCTGACCATCCCCAGCTTCTGGGTGATTTCACGGGCCCGCGGATTCCGCGCGAGGGTTTCGAAAGTCTGGGCATGCGGCGTGGTCCGCCATACTGCGACTTCGTTGCCATGACATTTGGCGCAGGCGTCGGCCCCCACGACTTTTCCTGGCTGGCACTGTGCCGGCTGGGCGTGGACCGCCGGAGCCGGAAAAATGCCCCAGACCAGAAATGGCAGGCAGATGGCAAAGCCGCGGATTTTTTTTTCCTGGATCATTTTGATCATCACGCCTCCAGCTCCACCGGACCATCCGCCACAGCGATACAGGCCAGACAGTAGCCCGGTTCGACTTCGGCGGCCGGCTGTGTTTTGTAGGCGACTTTCCCTTGCAGCAGCCGCACCGCGCAGCTGCCACAATTGCCAGCCCGACAACCCGAGCTGATTTCCACCGACATGCTTTCGGCCAACTCCAGTATCGAACGCTCCTGGTCCGTCAAATTGGCCGTGACGTTGGATGAAGAAAACATCACGGCCGAACCTGCCACCGGCTCCCCGTCGTTGGGTGTGGTCGCATTCAATGTGGTAGAAGAGGTCTTTGTGTCAGGCCGGGCGATCGAGGCCGGCCCAAAGGCTTCATAGCGAATCCGCGATTCTGGCACGCCCCACCGGGTCAAATCGTCATGCAGCGTCTGCATGAAACCTGCGGGACCGCACATGTAGAACTGGAACTTGCGGTTGGGCAGAATCTGCTTCAACAAATCAACAGACACCCGTCCGGCAACCTGATAGTCAACGCCCGGGACGTCCGTCGCTGCCGGTGCGGAATAACAGTTGACAATCATCAACTGGTTGTGCCTCTCAGCCGCCTCCGCCAGGCGCTCGCGAAACACGTGATCCGCCCGGTTGCGGTTGCCGTATACCAGAACGATCTGCCGCCGGGAATCAGTCGCCACAATCCGGTCAATCATCGCCGCCATGGGGGTGATCCCGACTCCGGCAGCGAGCAACACGACGGGTGAACCGGATGATTCGTCCAGGACAAAATCTCCCGCTGGCGATTTGGCTTCCAGCAGGTCGCCCACCATCATTTCGGAATTGACCCACTCACTGACGGAGTTTCCTGCCACCTGTTTTTCTTTGCGGGCCACACGCTTGATGGTCAGTTGATACTGGTTGCCGGCAATGGAACCGGACAGGCTGTAACAGCGCGTCCAGGGTTTGTTGCGGGAACCGGGAGCCGGCAGCCGGATCGTGAGAAATTGGCCAGCCAGAAAATTCGTGACCGGACGACCATCTACGGGTTCGATCCAGACCGATGTAGCCATATCGGTCTCCCGCTGCATTCGGGCCACACGGAATTTCCGCCATCCCAGCCAGGGCGACGCCTGGGAGCCCGTCACCAGCGACGGTTCCGGATTGTCGCGGGATGTGAGATCGGAACGACGTTGCCGCAGGCCAGAATC